>NZ_JBKHUP010000046.1:0-61053 GCF_046565525.1 Coleofasciculus sp.
CCCCACAAATTCTCCCGCCATTCCTCTCGACGCCGACAAGCGCGGTACGGCGCGAGGCTCCTGGCGGTTTAGCTGAACGCCCGATGTTGGTTTTCATGTTGGCGTTAATGTGTAAGGTTTCTGGAAAATGTCTTTTTCTGGATTCACTCGCCTCAAATGGTTGCCTGTAATTTGGTATTAGGGTGAGCCATCAAACTCTTTATCAAATAGCGCTTCGAGAAAGGCTAAACAGCCGACTAAGTAAGCCATCAAAATCAGTAGTTCTAACATAGTCACAATCTCCTTGATTTACTGACTCCAGTTTTAGGTTATTTGTTCTACACCCTCATCTTCCTTTAGTATGGGGATAGATGCCGTGCGATCGATCTATGAAATTGGTGATTTGTTTGGCTGCAAAGAAGTGATGGTGAGCAACAATCCATGTGATCAAAGTCCGCTAATCTAATGAGATGTATCACGGGTTACATTAAAGGACAGAATGTAGCTCATTCACAGGAATAAGACGCGATATGTCACGTCTGTTAAAAAGTAAAACAACCCTCGCCATTACTCGTTTCCAGGTGGAACCTGGAAATGCCCCTTGAGCGGCTCCAGCCGCTACTCACCGGAGGCAGAGCCTGCCAAGGAGCATTCCTAGGCAGAGCCTAGGAACGAGAGTGAACGAACGAGAGTGAACGAGAGTTCATACTTTACTCGTTAATATGCCAATTTCTTGGAAGATTGGCATCAGTAAATCGACATCCAGTAAAAATACAGTAATCGATGCTTTGTCTTGGGGAATGACGGCTACATGACTGGCAACTTCTAGGGTATCTGCTCGCCGATAGGATTCGGGAAGTAGGCGAATGGCTGATAAGGGTATTTCCATTAAAATGGGTGTGTCAGTTACCGGAATTCCATATAAGTCACCTGTCGTGTTTCTAACCACAATCAAATACCCGCCAGTGCCCGATTCCTGAATCGGGCTTTGCTTAAAAAATCGCCAATACAAGTCTACAACCGTTACTTCGCGATCGCCTAAATGAGCAACGCCGACATGATTGAGCCCACTACTGTAGATTTGGGTGTGATCTACGACTTTATAGACTGACTCAATGCGTAAGGCTAGGTGCAGATTCCCCATGCTGAAAACAATGAATTTTAGGGATGGAGTAACCTGTCTAGATTGGGATAAATCAGTATCGTTGGGTTGAAATTGAGTAACTAATGTTGTCATTTGTCATTCGTCCTTTGTCATTCGTTTCACTGATAACTGATAACTGATAACTGATAACTCTCACCCCCTCAAGAGGGTTGCAATTGCGGCTGTTGTGACTTATCCTGAATCAAAATTTGTTCGATCGCACCCAAAAATTCTTGCTCTAGATAGGGTTTGGTAAAGTACGCATTTGCCCCTAAATGCCGTGCTAACCAGCGATGTTTATCGTTACTGCGGGAGGTTAACATAACCACGGGAACTTGGGAAATCTGGGGATCTTGGCGACGTTGACCCAGAAATTCAAACCCGTTCATGTTGGGCATTTCAATATCACACACGACTAAATCAACAGCAGAACTTTGCCGCAATTGTTCTAGTGCTTCCCGCCCATCTCGTGCTTGCAATACCCGACATCCGGCTCGTTCTAAGGTGAGTGCTAGTGTCCGCCGTAATGCTACCGCATCATCCACTACTAACACGGTGGGGGCTTTCGCTGTTTGAGCTTTTGTCTCATTCTTGTGAGCAGAACGGGACTCCGTAATACTCACAAGAGTGCGGTTGTTGGATGTGATCGAGATTGACTGGCTACTTTGACCCAAAAGCTGATCCATTAAGACTGCACCGTCAATCACTGGGATTAAACTGCCGTCCCCTAAAATAGTACAACCGTAAGTAAAACTAGGCGGCGCGATCGCACTACCAAAGGGTTTAATCACTAATTCCTGTTCTGTCACCAGACGATCGATTTCTAGGGCGAGAACATAGTGATCTTGACGCAAAACCAGCATCGGTAACGCCCAATCTGTCGGTGATGGAACAGAAACTAAGGCTTGACTAGGACAGGTTTCGGGTAAGGGACAAGCATAGTCCAATAAATCCGTTAACCGATAGGTGGGGACAATTTGACCGCGCCAGCGTAAAAATCGCTGTTCTCCGGTGGTTTTCACCTGATTGCCTTTGGGAATGACAATTTCTTCTACACTGTCTGAGGGTAAAGCCAAGGCGGTGGAACCGACGAAACAGACGAGTAACTTCCCAATGGTTAGGGTTAAAGGCAGACGTAAGGTAAACGTTGTCCCCACTCCAGGGGATGAATGAACCGAAATCGTCCCTTTTAAGGATCGCATCTGCGATCGCACCACATCCAATCCTACACCTCGCCCCGACAGTTCGCTCACTTGTTCCGCCGTGGAAAATCCGGGTTCAAACAGGAATTCAAATAATCGATTCGGCGTCAGCGTCGCCAATTGTTCCGGTGACACAAATCCCATCGCAACCGCCTGCTGAGTGATGCGTTCAGTATTCAATCCCTGACCATCATCTTTGACCTCAATAATAGTTTGACTTCCTTGGTGATAGGCGCGAATTTCAATTTGCCCGACTTCCGATTTCCCCTGCTTACGCCTTACCTCTGGCGATTCAATCCCATGGTCAAAGGCGTTGCGAAGTAAATGCATTAGCGGATCATAGAGTTTTTCTAATGCCGCTTTATCTACCAGAACATTCGTCCCATTCAGTTTCAAATTAACAGATTTTTCATAGCGAGTAGACAAATCTCGGATTACACGGGGATAACGGTTGAGAACCTCACCCAAAGGCAACATCCGCGCCCACATCAACTCATCTCGTAAACTGGTCAGCATTTGCCGTTGCTGTTCCAGGGTTTGATCCGATTGCTTGGCAAATAGGGCTACATCATCCACCGATTCTTCTACCTGCACCATATTTTCAATGAGCTGTTGCAGTCGGGAGTTGAGGATACTATAGTTATCTAATTCCAGGGAATCAAACTCTTCGGTGCGACTGACAAATTCACTCAGTTGATTGAGCAGGGCGATGTTGATCTGGGGGTTATAGCTCTCAGGTGAAATCAGCATCTTGTCCGAGAGTTCCCGCAAATGACTCACCATGGTTTGCACTCGGCTAAATCGCTCTAATAACTCTCGTACCGATCGTTGCAGTTGTTGGTGTTGCAGGGATAAGCCATTCCGGTTAATCGCTAACTCACCCACCAAGTTATTCATGCGTTCGAGTCGTTCGGAGTCAACCCGCACGGATAGGTGAGGTGTCGCCGTTTCTTTAGGGATTTTCCGGGATACCGATTGAGGTTCTTGTTTCTCTGATGTGGGTTGGGCAGATGGATGAGTGGCAGAGAGTTCCTTAGCACCGGGTTTTGAGTAAACGAGGCTACTGGAGTTAAGGGCTGGCATCGCGTCATCACTCGCCGCAGGTACAGGCAATTCCTCAACCGCAGGTAATTCTTCAAACACTTGCCCAATAGATGCGATCGCGTCTTCCAGGGTTTCTGGTGCAGGTATACTTAGACTCGATGCCGATGCTGCTGTTAATTCCTCCTCTGGTTCTACTTCTGGTTCTACTTCCTGCCTTCTTTCTGTTTCTATCTCACCAAAAACATCCTCTAACGAGGGAACCGCCTCTTCTAAATCGGTTAAAAGCGGTTCAGCATCAGTATCCAAAGACGAAAAAGACAGCGAGTCGTCGGATGCTGGGAAACCTAACCCAGGGGTCTCAATACTGCTCGGATAAGCTCTAAATTTAAATTCTTCTCCCCCTGCTTCCCCTGCTTCTCTATCCCTTGCAGGAGGGGTCTCATCAGCCACACCCGCTAACGCCATTAACTGAGGCGATGGCTTACCACCTTGGCTGCGATCGCCATTAAGTACCGCCAGTCTCCCCGCATCAAAATCAGCCAGGGCGAGTTGAGTAATCTCCAAAGCCTTGTCTGGGTGGGCATTTAGCGCCGTAATTGCCATGTTTGCGATCGCGCCAAATCCGGGTAGATTTAAAAGTTCGGCAAAACCCGCAAATACATCCGCTTGCGCCCGTAGTTCTCCGGCTACCGGATGATGTTCTGGATCTGCCACAACTTGAGACAGTAATTCCAATCCTTGTTCCACATCCACTTCAAAGATGGATAATGCCATATCCACCCCTAATTCTGACGAACTAGGAATAAAATTATCTGCCTGAGTTAACGCATCACCTAAGCTTGCTTCAATCTGTTCAAAAATCGGTTCAGCAATGGCTAACGCTTGCTCTTGATCAAACTGATTTGTGGCAATCTGCTCCATCAATGGTAGACGCAAACAGTCATAAGCTTGCAGCAATTGACTCTCTAAGTCTGTATCAATTTCAACGGTTTTGTCATAGAGTGCCTTAAAAATATTTTCTAGGCGATGAGCGATAGTCTTAATCGCATCCAATTCTACACTCGCTGAACCTCCTTTTAAGGAATGAGCTGCTCGCATCATTCCATGGACATTTGCCGTGCTCCGATCCAGGCGGATTTTAAGCAAACCCGCTTCAATATTCTGGAGAAGTTCCGGTGCTTCTTCAATAAAGAATTGATAGGCTTGATCGCGAATATCGGGGTTGAGTGTCATTTGTCATTCGTCCTTTGTCATTTGTCCTTTTTCTGCTGTAGGGTGGGCACTGCCCACCCACCTTAAATCAGTACCATTCAACTTAAAGGCGTAACAACTTATATTGGGTTGAATAAAGGGCGACCCGATCAAATTGAGTGGACACAGTTGTTGATTCATGCCAGCGGGTCGCCCCTACTCTCTGAAACCAAGGCGGTTAATGAAACGAATCAACAAATGACGAATGACTACTTCAACTTAAACTTACCTACGTCAGATTGTAGGGTTTGTGCCACTTTTCTTAGTTGTTCAAACGAGGACGAAACAAAACCCGCTTCTTCTGAGGTTCGGGCAGCAATTTGAGCCACATTCGTCATGGTTTGGGTCACATCCTCGGAGGCTTTGGATTGGATCACCGTAGCTTCGGCAATAGCTTCAACTAATTGGTTAATCTGGTTAGAAGCCGTCGCAATTTTGTTCAGAGAAGCACGAGTTTCGTCCACTAATTTTGTACCCGTAACTACCTGTTCTGTACCTGCTTCCATCGCTGCAACCACTTCATTCGTTTCCCCTTGAATTGCCGCCACCAGTTTTTCAATTTCCGCTGTCGCTTCTGCTGATTGCCGTGCCAAGGCACGTACTTCGTCCGCAACCACCGCAAACCCTCGTCCCTCTTCTCCAGCGCGGGCTGCCTCAATAGAAGCGTTCAGCGCTAGCAGGTTGGTTTGGGCGGCAAAGGTGCTAATCAGGTTAACAACCGTGGAAATCTTTTGTGACGATTCACCCAAGTGTTTGACCTTTTTCGCTGTTTCTGCTACCGTTTCACGAATAGCCAGAATCCCTTCAACCGTCCGGTTCATGTTGTTGTCACCTTCTGCCACTGTCTGAGACGCCTCACGCACCGCCATTTCTGCTTGTTCAGCGTGGGAAGCAACCATGCGTACCGTTTCTGCCATTTCTTGGGCGCGGCTGAGGGCGCTGGAAATTTGCTCGGCTTGGCGCAAGGCTTCGTGGGATAGGGATTGAACCGCAACTTCGTTGTTACTCGTGGTTGTCGCTACTTGGGTGGCGGCGTCTTGCACCTGTTCGACAATCTTGCGTAAGTTTCCTACCGTGGCGTTGTACGAGTCGGCAATTGTACCAATTTCATCCGCTGTGACTCGCGCCCGAATGGTTAAGTCACCTTTACTAATCGGGTCTACTTCCTTCAGGAGTTCTAAAGCGCGTTTTTGCAAGCCTTCTTTCAATTCCCGTTGTTCTTGCGCCAGTTTGTCGGTAGTTTCTAGGAGCATTACTCGGTCGATTACCAGTCCAATCTGACCCCCTAACTGTTTAAAGAAGTTGACTTCTGCCGTTTGCCATTCACGGGGAACCGAACATTGGTGCGCCATGATCAAAGCATAAGGCTCACCTTCATGGAGAATCGGCACTTCTAAATTAGCTTTAACACCCAGACGTGCCATTAACTTCTGTTGTTCAGGGGCAAGATCCGTTTCAAAGACATGATTGGTAGCGACAACACGGGCTTCTTTATACGTCTGGCGTCGTTCCTCAGACAGAGTGAGTTCTTCCATCTTGTCATTCAGGCTACGGGGCCAACCCATTGCCACTGATTCAGCCGCAACATAGCTGCTACCATCAGGGTTAAATTGGAAGATCATCACTCGTTCAGCCTTAAGGATTTTACGGGTTTCCTCAACCGCTTTCTGGAACAGATCGCGGATTTCCTGGGATTTCAGGGTGCGAGAACCTGTAATATCTGCCAGTAAGCGGGCTTGTTCAGCAGCGAGTTCTTGTTCTTGAATAAAGACCTCTAACTGACCCGCCATATCGTTAATGTTTGCACCGAGAGTAGCCAGTTCGTCATCTCCTTTAACTTGTAAGCGAGTATCCAAGTCACCTTGACCAATTTTTGACACCGCACCGGCTGCATCCACAATCGGTCGGGTAGCGTTCCCAGCCACAAACGTCGCGATCGTACCAACCATTAAGACGGCACCACCGGTCCCTAAGCCCAGAGTCCAGAGCATATTCCGTTGCGGTGCAAACGCCACCTCAGTGGGACGAACAATAATTAGCGCCCATTTCAGGTTATACCGTTCAGCTAGGTCTTCTGTGGGAGAGTAAGTAATAACGTCTTCCCGTCCAGTTCGCTGTTCAACAATGGTCAAGATTTCTTCCTGGTTTTGTTGAACTTGACTATACGTCTTGGGAAACTTTTCCTCAAATGTTTGACCCACATCATTAGGATCGTCTGCAGCCACCACGTTACCTGACGAATCAATCAGGTGAAATTCTTGTTGCCGGTCTTGGGTTACACCGAAAATTTCATTCACTCGTTCCATCGGCTCACGGGTGCGGATAACACCAATGGTTTTACCTGTCACGGAATCCTTAATCGGTGCGGTTATATAGATACCGTACCTGTCAGTCGTTTCAGAGAGCCGTGGTTCCGTGATGTAGACCTGATTCGTTCTCAATACTTCTTGAAAATAGTCTCGGTCAGAGTGATTTTCGAGAATTTCTCCAGAGTCTGATTGGGCAAGAACGTTACCCTGGAGGTCAAACACACCAATACTGTCGTAACTGCCGTACAGTTTCTCATAGGCATTGAGCAGACGTTCCTTTTCTTCCTTGGGTGTAATCTTAGCAAGTTCAGCATTATTCAACACCGGAAGTTCTGCCATGACTTGAATGTCACTGTAGCGTTCTGCCATGAACGCATCTAATTTGTCTTCCAAGTCGAAGGTGTTCGTTTGTTCGTTGCTCACCACTTGTTTATACATCCCGCTACTGGCTGTGAAGTAGGCGGTTGCACCCACGGCTAACACGGGTAACGTTCCAATGGCTAGCGCTAAACCAATCGCTTTACTTCGTAGACTAGACAGAAACCAGTTACGGTTTGATCGCTGTTCTGGTGTTTTTCCCATCGCCTCAAGTGACGACAATTTGGGTAGAGGTTGATCAGCAGTTCCAGACATCCGATAAGGCATCGATGGGGGATAGTCACTCGAATAGGTTTGAGCCTCAATCGGTAGATTTTGCGAGTGGGAACCACGACCATTGGTATCGTGATGGGAACCAGGTTTGGGAGAAAGTCTAGTCATGAATCGAACCTCTTTAATACAAAATACGGAGGAGTTGGCAAATTGCTCAAAACTGGACTTACTCGAGTCCATGTCCTACGATTTGCCTCCTAACCTATTTCCATTGGCAGGGGGTTCTACGATAATGGGATATGGAATCGTATAAGCTTTTGGGTAGAAATCTAACTGCAACTAAATGCGAGGCAGTTTTATTCAAGAATCGGTCATGTAAGTCCAGTTAACTGAAACAAAAACAAGTTAATCGTGGAAATGTAGATCACCCTGATTCATAATTGATGAGTTAGAACGAAAACTGGGAAAACTTAAAACTTGGTCAGGGCAGGTTTAGGTCTAATAATGGACTCCCTTCACCCCTTAAATAGATAGCTTGGGCATTGATGCAATAATCGCATTTCCATCAACAATCACGAGCATTTCACCATTATTTTTCAACCAATACCCACGCAAGAAAGGCACTAATTCCGGAGTCACACTAGCGGAGGGAGGAGATTGAATCCAATCAGCATTACACCATTCAATATCTTCAACTCGGTTGACCACAAGTCCTAACATTTCGCTGTTGGCTTGGGTGGAGGTTGACGATTTGGTTTTGGCTTGCAGCACAATTGCCGTATACGCTGAACTATTAGCCGCCTGTTGATACCAGGGTGTAAGTCCCACTAAATGACCTAAATCAACCATCCATAAGACTTCACCCCGCCAATTGTAAGCCCCCATCACCCAACCTGGCATTTGAAAAATTGGGACAATTTGACCTCTAGGAATGGTTAATACTTCAGTCAGTTGATGAATGGGTAATAAAGCGGTGGTATCGGGTAACAAATGAAAGCGTAAAAACTGTTCATTTGCTTGGGTAGGAGAACCCGACAATTGTTCTTGGGTTGGGGTAGTGGGTAAGGAAGGATTTGAGCTGAGTAAAACGTTGGACATTGATATTCTCTACAAGTTAGGTAGTGTGAGTATCTGACTCATGGACTTCTCTAGGCGAGAAAGATAGTTACGCTTGGCGTAGGTTTTGCCAATGCACCGCTGTTGCTAAAATGAGATACTCCTACTTTCTCGCGTTGATCAGGCTCGAATTAACTGTTTCACTGTACGTAAAAGTTCTGCCTGATCAATCGGTTTACCAATGTAGGCATCGGCACCTTGTTTCATCCCCCAAAATTTATCCATTTCGCCACTTTTGGTCGAGCAAATAACCACAGGGATGCTTTTGGTATTAGCGGCGTCTTTAATGTCACGGCAAACTTCAAATCCACTCCGACCGGGTAACACAACATCCAGAACAATTACATCAGGTTTTTCGCTGCTAAGTTTGGCAAGTGCTTCTTCACCACTGTCAGCCGTTATAACTTTGATCCCATCTTCCTGTAAGCAGCGCTTGATAATTTGCAAATCTGTCAGGCAATCTTCAACGACTAAAGCAGTCCCCATAGTCTTGACCTCATGAAAAAATGAATGGGATTTGGTGAGTCTAGATTAATCATTAGGGTTTGGATTATTTTTCGGTATATCTCAGGATTGATTCACTTAAACTCAATCCAGTAATGACCAATCTAGACCGAATGGACATTAAGCCGATCTCAGCGTCAATTGTTTGACGGTACGCAGCAACTCATCTTGATCAACGGGTTTAGAGAGATAGGCATCAGCACCTTGTTTCATCCCCCAAAACTTATCCATCTCACCGCCTTTAGTTGAGCAAATCACAATCGGGATTTTGCGGGTATTAGCAGCGGCTTTTAAATCACGACAGATTTCAAACCCACTGAGTCCGGGAAGCACAACGTCTAGAACAATCACATCAGGTTTGTGGTTATTCAGTTTTTCTAGGGCGGCTTCACCACTGTCAGCAGTCAATACGTTGATACCTCCTTGCTGTAAACAACTGATGATAATTTGCATATCGGTGGCAGAATCTTCAACAACTAGGACAGTTCCCATGACAGTTACCTCGTGTAAAACAATAATGGATGGTTGTGATTGAGTACTCGTTGTTAGTCCGTGGTTTTCACTAAGACAAATGACGAATGACTAATGATTAACAACAGTCTGCTTAAGATGCTTGCTAATAACATTGAGTACAATCCCGGCATCAATGGGTTTATTCAAGAAATCTGATGCACCGACTAATTTGGCTCGAACGCGATCGACAATGCCATCTTTTCCGGTCAAAATCACAATCGGTGTATTTTGGAATGCTTGCAATTTGCGTAATTTGGCGCAAATCTCATAGCCATTAGTATTTGGCATCACCAAATCGAGAAAGATTAAATCCGGTTTACGAGCAATTAAAAGCGCGATCGCCCGCAAGCCATCGTCAATCACTAGCGATCGATAACCACTGGCGTTGAGGAGTTTTTCCATGGTGTTGCAAACCAAGGGACTGTCATCCACACAAGCAATCAGTGGCTGGGTGGATTGGGTGGTGGCGGGTGGATTTTCTGAACTCTCTTGCTTGACGGGACTCGGTAAATCAGGGATACAAATCAACTCCACTAATCCCCAGCGAATATAAGGCAACAGAGAACGAGTCACTTGCAAGACATCCCGCTTCATCTGCACCGCCACATCCCGCAACGTATGTTTCCCGTCTAAAAGTTTACTCAGCAGGTGGTAAACCGCCTCTGACGTGCGGGCTTCCAAGGCTTTGGGTTGTCTAATCACCGGAGCCAGGTTGGGAGAATAGTCCGCCACCAAATCGTGATGCCAAGCCTGCCATAACTGATTTGCTTCTGCGATCGCTTCTTCTACATCAATGACCGGAAGTTCGGTGGATAACGTATTATCTTGTTTAATTTGGTAGGTGGTTTGCTTGGCGTGAGCAATATCAAACAAGACTTCTGTAATTACCGATTGAATTAGGTGAGTCACCTGTTCATCTGTGATTTTCTGTTGCTTTGCCCATAAACTCAACAGGTAATATTGCCAAGAGGTTTTACAGTCGGCTTGATTAAATCCGGCTAAATCACGCTGTATGGCTAAGCGATCTGCCTTTAAATGAGGGCTATGGGCGGCTACATTTCTCAGCCACCTTCTCACCGGATGAGTTCCACCGGTGGCATACATCAGATGACCTTGGCATAGAAAAAACAACCATTTTTGATTGTCTGGACTCGTCAATATCAGATGACCGCTAAAGCGAATCCGTTTTAATGTTTGAATAAATTGAACTTGTTTAGACGCAGTAAACAAGCTAAAAGAAACATTCGGGTTGAGGACTTTAACGGTCATGACGGCACTATATTTATGACGAGTTAATGGATCTAAGACTGCTCTGCTACACCCTATTCACTATTTCGACTTATCCTGATTCCTGGCTATTTAATTAATAGCACTTTGAATAGGGTCTTGTGGGCAAAGCTCTAATAGTTTTATAAAAACTTTTTTCCCTTTTCAATAGAGGAAAAATGTCATACATTATTTTTATGTATTACGCTTATCTATTTACTTTGGTAGTTAGATATTCTTTGATGTAATTATGTCCATAATTCATAGATTTCTCCTAGAATTACTTTGTATTAAATCGTATGACGTTTTGGGGAAAACAAGATAAAACGAGAGGGAAGTGGCAAAATACAAATGTAAACTTTTGTCTAGTGTATGACAACGATTGCAAAGATTCGATGAAGCGATGAACCCAATCCTGACGAGCCAATCACCTTGGCGTTTAATTCCCCCTCTGTGCCTCCCCGGACAGCTTCAGATGGCAATTGACCAATGGCTTTTGGCAAAGCAGCAGGAGTGCAAGGTTGTAGGGGCGGGTTTTACCGATAACTTGGCTAAACCCGCCCTTGTAGGGAACCAAGAGGGCAAAGATGCTGGGGAGAGTTTGCCGCTTTGTACTCGGAATTCTCCAGTGCTGCGGTTTTACACTTGGGAATCCGCCACAATTTCCCTAGGGTATCATCAATGTCGTTGGTCTCCGGCTTGGCAAAATCTGACCTGGAAGGGAAAACCGATTCCCCTAGTTCGACGCCCGACGGGAGGACGAGCTGTGCTACACCAAGGTGATTTAACGTATACGGTGGTGACTTCAGGACTCAGCAATAAGCGCCTTGAGGCATATCAGCAGATTTGTGAATTTTTGATTCAGGGATGGCGATCGCTCGGTGTCGATTTGCACTATGGTAAGGCGGGACGAGATTATCGCCACAATCCAAATTGTTTTGCCACGGCTACTGGTGCCGATTTGGTAACAACTGAGGGGTATAAACTGATTGGCAGCGCTCAGTTGCGACGCAGCAATGCTATATTACAACATGGTTCGATACGCTTAGAGCCAGATGCTCAGTTATTTGCTCAGGTGTTTGGTGAACCTTATGCTGTAAATTTACCTCTGACTCAGCGAGGGGATGATTTAAGGCAAACGGTGATAGAAGCGCTGACGCAAGCCGCAGCAGATTGTTTTGGTGTGGAGTTTGTTGTACAACCGTTATCGGATCTGGAGTGGCAAGAAATTTTAGCTACATATCCGGGGCGGGTTTAGTCGCATCCCTTGTGAGGCAAGTAAACGATAATAGTAAAACCCGCCCCTACACAGGCGCCATGATAGATAAAGCGAAAAAAAGATGACAAATGGTTGATCGAAACTGGCAGCAATTTGCCTTACTTTTAATTGATGTGCAACAGGATTTCTGGAATCCGGAATTAGAGCAAGGGTTTCCAGATTTCCAGTCAAATATTGCTCGTCTGCTCCGCTTCTGTCGTCAAGAGGGACTAGAGGTGGTGCATCTGCGGGAAGTTTTTAACCCCGATGGTTCAGATTGGTTACCACGATATCGTTTGCGGGGACGTGCGGTTTGTGTGCGGGGAACGCCGGGAGCCGAGGTGTTAAGTGTGGCGGCGGCGCAGTCTGGAGAAATGGTTATGGAAAAGCAAACCCAAGATGGGTTCCATCATCCTCAGTTGCTGGATTATCTGCGCTCCCAGGGAAAAAAATACATCCTGACGGCGGGATTGGTGACATCGGTTTGTGTTCTGTTAACCGCCGCTTCCGCCTCTCAGTTGGGGTTCTTGGTTACCGTGATTTCTGATTGCTGCGCCGATTATCCCGAAGCTCACGAGATCGCACTCCGTCGTTACCAAGGCTTTATGCTTGGGTTAGCCCGTCTTGACGAACTCCCAAAACGGTGGGAAGAGTGGGTTGCACAAATTGAGCAGTTAGCTTGACAGCAGGGATGCGGGGGATTGCTAGGGAAACGCGATCGCCTTCTGATACCATGTCCGTCTCAACAATTATCATTTCCTTCTACCTTGCCACCTTGCTCCTTACCTTCTGCCATCTGCCTTAGAAAATACCACAGTGTAAGTATTCAACCCCAGATGATATAATGCGCTGTGCGGTTATCCACCTCAAAACTTCACAAATTTCTGTATCAAATACTACTCTTAGGGGAGCATTTCTGCTTTTGTTCGTGGTATTTTTGAAGTAGGGGTAATACCTCAAGTGAAGCCAAAGGAGTTTCGATGAACAAAGACCTACAAAAACAAGCAAAAGAAGCCGCAGCTATCCATCGCCAAAGTCTGCAAAAGAACTTGCAACATCGTCTAGAAGTTGCTAGAGCCAATGGCAATGACGCCTTAGTTCGTCAGCTAGAAGTCGAAGCCAGCTATTTGCACCTAAGCTAAGAGACATATATTAATTAATCCTGACATGAGAGAGACTAAACGTCTGGGAATGTCAGGAAAATTTAACAAACCTACCCAGAAACCCTTTTTTGACCCTTCGCGATCCTCAAGGGTATGCTTTTGAAGCTTGGGTGGGTTTTGTTGATAAGTTAGCCCGTTTAGCCGCCCCCGAAACGATATGGCGGTTTGCTCGCTTTGATCCACCAAAATTTCCACATAGTCAGGTGACATGCTCCCTCCCAATAAGGTGCGATCGCACATTGCAACTGTTCCTGCATTACTATCTCCACAGCCTTTCTATAAACTTATTTTTTATATCTTAAGTCTATTGACAAAAGTTCGCTGATAGCGAGTCACGAAAAACGACTCACGGCGTCTTAAAGCCATTAGCTATACTGGTGAATAAGCGATTCCCTAGCAGACTTATACCCGTAAAAACATGTCTTTCAGATTTCTCCTAAATGATGCCTGGAAAGCGTGGCATCGTCATAGCGGTTGGATGGCTTGGAATTTATTTCTGGCGTTTATCCCCTTAGCCTTAAGCGTTTGGCTCTTTCGTCGCTCATCTGGAAACCGTAACCTTTTGTGGTGGGCGGGTTTAATTGTTTTCATTGTTTTCTTACCCAATGCACCTTATCTGCTGACCGATATCATCCACCTAATTGATGCCGTTCGCCGTAACTACTCCGTATGGGTTATTACTTTAGTCCTAATTCCCCAACATCTTAGCGTTATTCTACTTGGGTTTGAAGCTTACGTTATATCTTTAATTAATTTAGGATACTATTTACAAAAGCAAGGAATGGGTAAATTTACCCTTCCGGCTGAACTCATTATTCATGCCCTATCTGCGGTTGGCATCTATTTAGGGCGGTTTAAACGATTTAATAGTTGGGATTTAGTCACACAACCCGATGATTTAGCCCAAACCGTCGTTGACGACTTAACTGCCAAACGTCCCTTGTTTGTCACCTTTGTCACTTTTATCGTGTTGACTGTATTGTATTGGGTGATGAAACAAGTCACCCTTGGACTAATCCTCAAAATGCGTCATAGAAAACTTTTCCACGAATCTGATTAAATTCATTTGTTCGTCAAGCATTTGCCGCTATCAAACCAGCGTTAAAGACGGTACTTACAATGAACCAAGTACCATACGTTAAAATGCTTGGCATACAGGCATTCGGTGAATTACCCAGCCCATGATTGACACCTTACAAACTCAACTGTACCAACTGGAACAATTTGCCAATAATCTGGTTGGCAATCAGCTTACCCATCTGAGTGCATTAAGCATTGGCATTATCTTTGCGGCTGGGTTGCTGACTAGCCTCACTCCTTGTATGCTATCCATGCTGCCAATCACGATTGGCTACATTGGCGGCTATGAAGCCAAAGGACGCTTGCAGGCTGCTACTCAATCTACTTGGTTTGCACTGGGTTTGGCAACCACCCTAGCCGGATTGGGAATTTTAGCCGCATCGGTGGGACGAGTTTATGGTCAAGTGGGTATTGGGTTACCCATAATTGTCAGCCTGATTGCGATTATCATGGGGCTAAACCTACTCGAAGCCTTACCCCTGCAATTACCGTCTTTTGGGGGAATGGAGTGGATTTCCCCAGATTTGCCCAAGGGGGTACGTTCTTATCTGATTGGTTTAACCTTTGGTTTAGTCGCCTCTCCTTGCAGTACTCCGGTTTTGGCAACCTTACTGGCTTGGGTAGCGAGTACACAAGACTGGGTATTAGGTGGGGTTCTGCTATTATCCTATACGGCGGGTTATGTTACCCCGTTGATTGTGGCAGGTACATTTACCGCTTCGATCAAAAAATTATTAGAAGTACGCCAATGGTCGAGTTGGATTACACCCGTGAGTGGGGCTTTATTAGTTGGATTTGGTGTCTTTTCGCTACTGTCTCGGATTCCTGGGGGAATTTTTTAATTAAATGACGTTAGATAATCAATCTGTGGCTAATCCTGTCGGACGTTGGTTCCGACGTTATATCGTGTCATTTCTGGCGGATTTGCGACTCGCGATCGCACTCCTTCTAGCGATCGCTCTTTTCAGTATCAGTGGCACTGTTATCGAACAGGGTCAGTCTCTCGCCTTTTATCAAGCCAATTATCCCGAAAATCCCGCTTTATTTGGTTTCTTAACCTGGAAAGTTCTCCTATTCTTAGGATTAGATCATGTTTACCGGACATGGTGGTTTTTGTCAATCCTGGTTCTCTTTGGCAGTAGTCTCACCGCTTGCACGTTTACTCGCCAGTTTCCCGCTCTCAAAGCCGCCCGTCGCTGGAACTATTACCAAGAACCGCGTCAGTTTCAGAAATTGGCACTCAGCGCTGAACTAGAAACGGGTTCCCTGAATTCTTTATCCCAACTGCTACAAGCCAAACGCTATCGGGTATTTCAAGAAGGAGATAGCCTCTACGCCCGCAAAGGAATCGTGGGGCGGATTGGTCCGATTGTGGTTCATGCCAGTATGTTGATTATTCTGGCTGGATCAATTTGGGGCGCGATGACGGGATTTATGGCACAAGAACTGGTTCCTAGTGGTGCAACCTTTCACGTCAGAAACATTATTGATGCCGGTCCCTGGGCAAAATCTCAGGTTCCTCAAGATTGGGGCGTTCACGTTAATCGCTTCTGGATTGACTACACCCCCGAAGGCGGAATTGATCAGTTTTATTCCGATTTATCGGTGGTGGATAACCAGGAACAAGAAATTGACCGAGAAACCATTTATGTGAATAAACCCCTGCGCCATCAAGGAGTCACCTTCTACCAAACCGACTGGGGAATCGCGGCGGTGCGCGTGCAGTTAAATAACAGTCCGATTTTTCAGTTACCCATGGCGAAACTGGATACCCAGGGGAATGGGCGCATCTGGGGGACTTGGATACCAACGAAACCGGATTTAAGCGAAGGTGCTTCGCTGCTGGCAAAAGATTTACAGGGGACGGTTTTGGTATATGATGCCCAGGGACAATTAGTTTCCACGGTTCGTTCTGGAATGAGTACCCAAGTGAATGGGGTAACATTGCGCCTGAAGGAATTAATCGGCAGTACAGGCTTACAAATTAAAGCTGATCCGGGCATTCCGATTGTGTATACCGGCTTTGGTTTGCTCATGGTGGGTGTAATTATGAGCTATGTTTCCCATTCGCAAATTTGGGCATTACAAAAAGGCGATCGCTTTTATGTGGGGGGGAGAACTAACCGCGCCCAGGTATCCTTTGAGCGAGAAGTGATTGAGATTTTAGATCGCTTGCATGAGGATAAATCAACGCCTGACGTTCCGTTACAAGATAGCGAAGGTGAAAGCCCCTATGTTTCAGTCAGGGGATGAGGGTGAAAAGCTCCCCCTGTATTAGTTTTCACCTTAAGTTGACACCAATGGGCACTACTCCGGGCGGGTTTGCGGGCTTATTCAATGATTAAGAATTAGCTATTTATGATCACTCAACTTGAGCAAAAAACCTATACCCCTGAAGAATATTTAGACTTTGAAACGGCTTCCACAGAACGCCATGACTATATCAATGGAGAAATCATTCCAATGACAGTTGGAACTCCTGACCATAATGAATTATCCATCGGTCTGGCGGCGTTCTTGAAATTAGCATTACGAGGGAAAAACTATCGCATCTTTGCTACAGACCAGCGACTGTGGATTCCCGATGCTAATCTCTATACGTATCCCGATGTCATGGTAGTGGAAAAGCCGTTGCAACTACAAACGGGACGCACTGACACGATTGTTAATCCCTGTTTTATTGGTGAGGTTTTATCCAAGTCAACCCAAGACTATGACCGTAGTGGTAAGTTTGTCGCCTACCGCACGATTGCCAGCTTTCGGGAATATCTGATTATTGATCAGTATAGGATTCATCTGGAACATTATGTGAAAACGGCGGCGAATCAATGGCTGTTGTCAGAGTATGATGATCCCACAGTAACACTGTCGTTGAATGTGTTTGATTTTCAACTTAAAATTGCTGATCTCTATGAGAATATTGAGTTTAACGACTTAAGTTGAATGGCACTGACTTAAGGTTGGTGGGCAATGCCCACCCTACGCTATATCAAGAGTTTTGGCTCGCCAAAAATGCTTATTTTAGTGCCATTTGACTTAAGCTAGTTTGTAGTTGCGCTGTCTTCGCCATAAACACTCCCATGGGAGTAGAGCGGGAAAGCACAAAATGTTCAAGCTCTCCCAAGGAGTTGGGTTTCGCTATCGCTCTACCCAACCTACAAAGGTGACTGATTTCGCGGATTTTTATGAGTGTTGAGTATGTAGGGGCGGGTTTCACGACCATCGTTTTGGTTGCGCCCAGATGTGACTAAACCCGCCCCGACTCAGGTTTCTGCCTTATTGTTCCATCCTCCCTAATTCCCCTGCACAAAACTCATCAATATCGCTGACATCGGGATGGGTGCGGAGATAGTCCCGTAACCAGTCGCAACCGCGAACCAGCAATTCGTCTAATGTCTCCACGCGCCACAACCGCACAGTTTTGTCCTCTGAAGCGCTGGCAAGAGTTTTTCCATCTGGACTAAAGGCGACACTCAAAACTCTATCCCGATGACCTTGCAGGACAGCTAACTGATTCCCCTGACTATCCCACAACCGCACGGTTTTGTCATGGGAAGCGCTGGCAATCTGCTTCCCGTCTGGGCTATACGCCACACTCATAACCCAACCCTCATGACCTTGCAGGACAGCTAACTGATTGCCCTGGCTATCCCACAACCGCACCGTATTATCCCCGGAAGCGCTGGCAATTTGCTTCCCATCTGGGCTATACGCTACACTCCTAACCAGACTATCATGACCTTGAAGGACAGCTAACTGATTCCCTTGGCTATCCCACAACCGCACTGTATTGTCATCAGAAGCGCTGGCAATCCTCTTCCCGTCTGGGCTAAACACCACACTCCAAACCCTATCCTGATGACCTTGAAGGACAGCTAACTGATTCCCTTGGCTATCCCACAACCCCACGGTGTCCCCGGAAGCACTGGCAATTTGTTTCCCGTCCGGGCTATACGCCACACTAAAAACCCAACTCTGATGACCTTGGAGGACGGCTAACTGGTTCCCTTGAATATCCCACAACCGCACGGTTTTGTCCCCGGAAGCGCTAGCAATCTGCTTCCCGTCTGGGCTAAACACCACACTAAAAACCCAACTCTGATGACCCTGGAGTACAGCTAACTGGTTCCCTTGGATATCCCACAACCGCACGGTTTTATCATCAGAACCGCTAACAATCCTCTTCCCGTCTGAGCTATATACCACACTCAAAACCCTATCCTGATGACCTTGCAGGACAGCTAGCTGATTACCCTGGCTATCCCACAACCGCACCGTACTGTCCCAGGAAGCGCTGGCAATTTGCTTCCCGTCTGAGCTATACGCCACACTAAAAACCCAACCCTGATGACTTTGGAGGACGGCTAACTGATTCCCCTGGCTATCCCACAACCGCACCGTATTATCCCCGGAAGCGCTGGCAATCTGTTTCCCATCTGGACTATACGCTACACTCCTAACCAGATTATCATGACCTTGCAGAACAGCTAACTGATTCCCCTGGCTATCCCACAACCGCACCGTATTGTCCCCGGAGGCGCTGGCAATCCTCTTCCCGTCTGGGCTAAACACCACACTCCAAACCGAATCTTCATGACCGGAAAAAACGGCTAAGTGGTTGCCCTGGCTATCCCACAACCGCACGGTTTTGTCCTCGGAAGCGCTGGCAATCTGCTTTCCGTCTGGGCTATACGCCACACTCATAACCGGACTTTCATGACCGCGAAGTATGGCTAACTGATTCCCCTGACCATCCCACAACCGCACGGTTTTGTCCCCGGAAGCGCTAGCAATCTGCTTTCCGTCTGGACTATACGCCACACTCTTAACTTTATCCGCATGACCGGAAAAAACGGCTAAGTGGTTGCCATGGCTATCCCACAACCGCACGGTTTTGTCATGAGAAGCACTGACAATCTGCTTTCCGTCTGGGCTATACGCCACACTCATAACCGGACTTTCATGACCGCGAAGGACGGCTAACTGATTCCCCTGACCATCCCACAAGCGCACAGTTTTGTCACCAGAAGCGCTAGCAATCTGCTTTCTGTCTGGACTATACGCCACACTCATAACCGGACTTTCATGACCGCGCAGTTGATTTCGCTCCCGAATTTGATCCAAAATCTGTTGCAGCGCTAAGAGGGGACTATAGGCAGGATACTGATCAAGTGGTCGGTCTTTAACAATCGCTTTTAACTCCTTAGCCGCTCGCATCGCAGTGAGTAAGGCTGGAATTTGAGCATAGTTAAATTGTCTGAGAGCCAATATACCCAGCCGCTCCAGTTCTGTCCCTTTTAAGGCTTCTTCTCGTTCTTTTTGAGCTTGCGCCAGATACTTCTTTGCTTCTCTAACCTCCAGGATTACCCGTTCTCGTTCCTCCTGAACCAGGCTTAACTCTCCCCGCACCCGTTCAATACTCCGCTCTAACTGCTGACGCTGTTCCCGTTCCTGATTCAGTTGGGCAATAATTTCTTGTATCTTTGGCTCTTGCTGCTGGCGAATAAAGGACACTAAATAATCATGTACCAACTGATAACGGTCATCGGGGGTATCGGGAACAATAAAGATTAACCCCGATAACACTAAAATCTCTAGAATTAAATCCAACTGACTCGCCGCTACCGTGACAAAATCCTTTAACTCCTCCTCCAACTCCCCACGAGTTTTCAGCAATCGCCGCTCTTTCTCATCGGTCAACAAATACAACAGCAACTCCGCCACGGGCTGATTTTCTTCCCCGCAATCCTCCACCACTTCCGCCAGATAGCGCAGCACCAATTCTTCTTTAGTTCCAAACTGTTGATAGTCGGCTAAGGTTCTAATTCCCTCGGCTTGCAGTTGCGCCCCGACAACCTGTAACTCAATCGGGCGTACTTTCTTATAATCTCCGGCTAAATCCTTAACCAGTTGTTCAATTAACGCTGATTCCAACTTGAAATTAGACCGCTCTGTAAGTTGTACAATTAGGTTTTGGGCTTCCTCTGGGGTAAAGTTGGTAATTTTATAGAGGACATTCTTACTCAAAAGGTCATTGCCAATTGCCTCCATCCCTGGTCTATCAACTAAATGATGAAGATAATCCCGACGGATAGAAAAAATTATCTTAACAGGTAAAATGTTCAAACACTTGCCCAAAAACCTAAATAATTCATTTCTTAAACCTTTTCTATTCGCAACAAAAAAGAACTCCTCAAACTGGTCAAAAATTAACACAATTCGCACCTGCTGAGTTTCACTCTGGCGCAAGGCGTCTAGAATCGCAGTTTGAGAATCAAGGGGTTGAGTAAGCTGTATCCTGTGTCTCTCTAACGCAACCGTTAATTGCTGCCCAATTTCCTGTAGCCAATCAGTATAAACTTGGATCAAAATCGGAATAATTCGTTGTCCGCTGGCGGTAGTCTGGCGTAGGGTTGGCACTAATCCCGCATTAACTAATGAGCTTTTACCCACGCCAGAGAAACCGTGAATGACAATAACTTTATGATCATTCCGTGTCACCCGTTCCACCAATTCCCGCACATCCTTTTTTCGTCCAGAGGCGATGATTTCTGGGGCGATGAAACCTAACCCCCCAGCCCCCTTAAGAGCAAGGGAAGGGGGAGTATTCAGGACAGAATGTGGAGAATTAAGGACAGAATGTGGAGAATTCAAAGCCTCTCTCCTTGCAGGAGAGAGGTTTGGAGAGAGGTTTGCCCCAACAATCGATGGAACGCGACTCGCGCCAATAAACGCTCTTAATCCTAATTGGGTTTCAACGGTTTGCCGTTCCTGCTTAATTTTAAAGGCTTTTAGATAGTCTTTTGTCTGCCAATAGAGATGATGTAAATCCGCTAAAATATCTAAGTAAAGCCGAGGATTCGATAAGGTTTCACTGATACCATGGGCAATTTCTAACTGTTCAATCGCGGCAGAACATTGACCTAAATTAACGTGCGATCGCGCTTTAATCCAGTAACATCGGCTGATTAGTTCTACATCAATCCCATTAATCAGCATTGGCGAATGGAATTCGCGGCTAGACAAACCAAGTCCGCCGGCGCGGACTAACAACAAATTCGCGGGTTTCGTTTGTGTAGTTGCGGTTTCAACCGCCCCACTTAACGCCGCTTCCGCTAACTCCTTCGCGTCTTGCCAACGTTCTTCAGCCAACGCAACATCCGCCAAAAACGTATAATCCAACGCCAATTTATCTCGTCGATTTTCCCCTTGGTCAAACGCCAACGCTTGTTCCGCCAACTCTTGTAACTGTTGCCAATCCTGGAACTCCCGCAAAACCACACCAAACACACCAAGGGAATCCGCCATTAAATCCGGACGTTGCGCCCGATGAAAAGCAGTTAAGGCTTCCTGAATAGAGTCTTTAAGTTTCTGTTGAATCTGATTATATTCATGACTGGGAATTGTCGCGGGTTGAATCCGATTAATTTGGCAGAAATAACCATAAACCATCTCCTTGAAAACAATGCCTTGATAGTCGAAACGCTGCAATTCCTGCCAACCTACTAACGCTTGCTCAAAGTAATGAATCGCTGCCTGAATATCTGCCTGTTGCTCTTGACAAATCCCTAATAATGTGAATAACGACGCCGCTAATTCCGGTTCTAACCCGTTATCCTCTACCTGTAACTCCCCTTCAGCCGCCTCTAATTCCGCCTTCAGTTCAATGCAGTCCGCCTCGGTTAAATTCAACCCATCCGCCAACCATTGATTTGCTTTCTCCTTAATAAACGCCGCCAACTCTTCACGGCTAATATTAAACTGACTACTCACGCCCCAACTTTGCAGATTACGGGCAAACTGCATCCATTGAAACTTAACCGAATCCGTCACCCAAACCACAACCGGAAACGGACAATGCTTACGAAACTCTTCCCGCACCAAATCAGCCCCCGCCAGCATCGTCTCCAGGGATAGCACCGACTCCAACCCCAAAACCATCAACGCCCCCGGTTTATCCCCCTGCAATTCCGTCTGAATCCGTTGATATAGGGCGGTATCATCAGGGTTTAGCGTAATCGTGCGAATGTCCGCCAAAGAGGAATCCTGGAGGCATTGAATCAGACGCGATCGCAGACTGTCATAATTACATCGGGCAAAAATCAGCAAAAACTTACCCTGAAAGGCTTCCAGCGCCAACGCCAGTTCCTCTAATTCCGTTTGATTCTCCGGTGTAATATCAGGTAGCTGCGACATCGTTTCCTTCGTTCGCTCGTAGTAGGCACTTTAGTACCCTAATCGCTTCAACACTTACCCTAAAATTCTAAGCAACATTATCCGACATTGGGGATTAAGCAAAGGGCGACCCGATAAATTGAACAAATACACCGCTAGTTTAACTTCAAATGACACGAAAACCTCACGATCAATTTGCCAAGCAATACCTAGAGGAATTATTAGCCCCTCTAGGAAACGTCGAAACCAGTCGGGAAATATCCCCCGAAATCCGCCAAGTTGATGTTTGGTTTGTGCCAACACCATCACCAGCAACAGCACCCGAAAACCTGGGATTACTGGGGCGAATGGCAACAACCGCCTGTCTATTGGAACCCTTCCGCAATCCACCCAGCCCCGCCGAGATACTCGACTGCCAAAGCAAGTTAAACTCAGTACGCAGTGAAATGCGGCGAAAAGCCAGACGAGAACGGACTTCATTTCCCGAAACCGATTGGCCCCACTTGTGGATTCTCTCACCCTCTTGTTCCACAAGATTATTAAACGGATTTGGTGCAAGACTGAATCAGTCAGGAAACTGGGGAGACGGTGTATATTTTCTGCCAGAGTTCCTGAAAACAGGATTAATCGCCATCAACCAACTGCCTGTCACTGAAGATACACTATGGTTAAGGGTTTTGGGAAAACGCGGAACTCAGAAGCAAGCCATCGATGAATTGGTTGCTTTACCCCAACAGAACCCCTATCGGCAGACAATTTTACAGATTCTGGCAAACTGGCGTATCACTATCAACGAAAGCGACAATTTAAGTGAACAGGACAGGGAATTGCTCATGAACTTATCACCAGCTTATTTAAAATGGCAAGAAGAAACCTTAGAACAAGGCAAGCGGCAGGGGATACAAGAAGGCAAGCTTGAAGGGCAACGCCAAATGGCGGAAAACTTCCTGCGAGTGCGATTTGGGGAACTTGACCCCGAATTAGCCAGTGCGATCGCACCCATGTTACAATTACCCCCTCAAGAGTTGACTCGGCTGTTATTTAACCTTGAACGTGAGGAACTCTTACTCTGGTTTGGTAATCTGCCGATTCAAGACGATACCTCACGACAAGAAACCGTAGAACGGTTTCTGAGAGTACGATTTGGGGAACTTGACCCAGAATTAGCCAGTGCGATCGCCCCCATGTTACAGTTATCTCCTCAAGAGTTAACTCCCCTACTCATTACTCTTTCCCGTGAGCAATTGTTAGAGCGATGTTCTCTCCTTTGAGAGCGCGATTAACTTCCTGAATTGTTGTATCCAGTGATTCCCTTAATCTGGCGCGTAATTCTTCTTTAGCAAGCATCGTTTAGAGAGAAAAGTGAGAGTTGTTCAAATTTAGGTGTTTTGAGTTGGACAATCTTATTTTCTAAGATACAATCCATCACCCACCCAGCCATAACAGGAGGAATGGCATTTCCGAAAAGAGCATATTGATCATAGATAGATATCCCAGCACAATGTTCATCTGGAAAGCCCTGAATGCGAGCATATTCTACATTAGTCAGACGGCGGAACTGATTGCCAATTTTATAACGCTCATAGTGCCGACTCGTTGTTGAAGTAAGCGTAGGTGCAACACCATCAATACCAAAGACGGTATAACCCATTCGCGCTCCTCCACTTTGATTGTAGAGAATTTGTACACCTTGAACGAAATCATTCACTGGGGTACTATTTTGTAAACGGTCTAACGTAGACTCAGTAAAATCAAATTGGCTATCGACATCTGACTCAAGGACTGCCCGTAAGGGTACAATAGGTGTAGCTGGATAAAATTGGGTAAAATCGTAGCCGAAAAAACGACCGGCTTGTGCTAGTCCCCACGTCGGAAATCTAGTGCCGTGGTCTTTGATTTTTGTCCACCATTCAACATTAGTCAGGGTTTGAAACGTTGAGTAGGATAACTCAGCGATATTTTCAGTTGAGACAAGTCGGATATTGGGTAAATTATCCTGTGTATCCTTTTCTAAAGCACCTAAAATGACCACTCGCTGACGATTTTGAGGTAAACCAAAATGCATAGCGTTGACCAAACGCCACTCAATCCTATAGTCTAAATGAGCTAACTCATTGAGTATCGTGGCAAAATGCGTCCCTTCCTCCATAGACAGTAAGCGTTTAACATTCTCTAAGATAAAAAACTTGGGCTTGTGGTTTTGCAGGACATCAATAATCACTTGAAAAATATGACCGCGTGGATCTCGAATTCCCTTTTTTTTGCCAGCACTACTGAACGGTTGACAGGGAAAACCAGCCGTTAACAGATCATGAGGCGGAATTTTATCAACGACTTGATAAATATCACCCGGATGTAGTGATGTATCTCCAAAGCGATCGCGGTATACTTGACAGGCTTTCGGACAACGATCATTTGCCCAGATTGTGCGTAAAGTTCTCTGATCCGCTGCTATCCGGAATCCTCCAATCCCGCAAAATAACTCAACGGTTGTACAGATAGGTTGCTGAGGCATAGAATGAAGGTAAATGGTACTCTTGACAAAGGATAAATGACTCATCCCCTTAATTCCTTGGCATCTGCCAAAATGGGATTAATATCAAACCAAGACTCGCCGCGATCGCGATATTCAAACACCAACCGACTATAAATTAATTTCTGATACCCATCACCCCCACTTACTTTCTTCCGTTCCCGAACTTTTCGCAGTAACCCCCATTCGTGATCATCAATGGGAAGCGTCATTTCATTGCGACGGATGCGAATCAAAACCTCTAACGTTTCACGAGTCAACCGCCCTTGTTTGAGATCCTTCTTCAACCACTGGATCAACAGTTGTAATAAATCCCGCACATGACCACCACTGACGCGACACAAGCGGTCTAAACTATCCGGATGGTCAAAAATGTCATTCACGCGATTTAATCGCCCTTGTGCGTCCAAATCCGGCAACGCTCGCGCCAATACCATCTGTCGCAGCAATGCCATCCCTTCGGTGCAGTCACTCCCATCTACCTGCTGCACCTGTACCATGGGCAAAACTTTGGGTTCTTCCTTGTATCGCTGGGTTAACCGGGCATACTCATCAGAAAACTTTAACGCCAAGGGCATGGTATAAACCAGATGGCAGTTAAACTTTTGCAAATATTCCGCCTGATCAATAAAAATATATTCCTGTTGCGATCGCCCCCAACCTTTGGTTTGACCCTCAACCCGATCCAGGTTATCCACAATCACAACTAACCCCTGCTTCCCCTGCTGTTGCAACTGCGCGATCGCAGGTTCAATTAACTCTTGATTAATCGCCGCTAATAACTCAGCTTTCTTGGGTCCCAAAAACTGATTCAGTCGTTCTCGCAATCCCGAATCCGCTCGTGCTTTAGCCGTAATCTTACCAATCCCGAACGCCAAAGACAACGCCCCTTTATCATCTGCCTTCATCTTCACATCGGGAACCCCTGGCATTTTCGGCAAGCCTAACTCCACCTCGGATAAATCATACTCCGTCTGCAACAATTCCGCCGTGCGTTTCAGTAACTGCTTCAATCCCTTGGGTTCAGCGATCGCCACATCTGCTAAACTTTGACTAATCCGCCGTGCGATCGCCAGTAACACATCCGCAATATCCACATCTGCCATTTCCAAGTCATCACTCGACTCAAAATAAACCACATGGAACCCCTGCGCCTCCAATTCCGCCTTCAGCCGCAGTAACTCCGTGGATTTGCCACACCCGATATGTCCAGTAAACAAATCACAACTCGGCTGATTGGTATAGAATATCGTAATATTCTCCTTCAACTCCTCAATAATAGTCCCACCCCGGACAGGAGAGAAATCGATATAATATTTGCGATCATCCGGATCAGCGATATTAATCGTCTGACCGGGATTTGTCGCCTTAAAAAATGCTAGTAAATCTACACTCATACCAAAACACTGATTTCACTGATTTATAGCAGAGATTGGGGTGGAGGTGGGAGAGTTTTGTCACACTGATGACACAGAGGTGTTAGTTATCAATGAGCAAAGGATAAGGGTCATATTGATATCATTTTCCCATCAATACCTTTTCATATAGTTCCCCCGCCCGTTTCCAGGTATATTTCTGCTCAACCAGCGATCGCCCATTTTCTGAGAGTTGCTTGCGAAGCTGACGGTTCTCAAATAACCGACTCACGGCGTACACATATTCGGCAGTTTCATTTGCCCGTAATGCCCGCAGGGGGACATCTCCGCCATCGACGGGCAATCCTTCTAAGCCGCGATCGCTCGCCACCACAGGCACACCTGCTGCCATTGCTTCTAGGGTTTTGTTTTTAATCCCATAGCTAGTCCGCAGGGGAATCACACAAACTGTTGCTTTATGCAAATAGTCTACGATTGAACTCACCTGACCTGCCACCGTAATTCTCGGACGTTCCTGCAACTCTAACACCTCAGGTACAGGTCTGGCGCCCACAATTTCTAGGGTTGCTTCTGGATACCGTCGTAAAATCTCTGGAAACACGTCTAAGCTGAAGAAACGCACCGCATCAATGTTTGTCGGGCTATCCATAAGACCCACAAACACTAATCGATGTCCTCCAGGATCAGAGACACGCTTCGGAAATTGCTTAAAATCGACCCCATTGGGAACTAATGTGATCTTACCCTCTGGTTCGTAATCCTCAATCTGACGCCGATCGGTGGGAGTAGCGACGACAATATTGGTAAACTTGCTGCAATATCGCTCTTCATAGCGGCGCAGTAGGGGTAAATTTAATTGCTCTCGTAGCTGCTTATCCGCTGGTTTCCCGTCTAACTGATGGCGCTGCTTCCGATAGAGGGAACTATGAATATTGACGACGGTTCGCAACTTCTCTCGCCATTGGGGGCGAACATAAATTTCATTCATACTATGTTCGCAGGTAATGACTTCAAAGTTTCCTGACTCGATTGCCTGATTAACCCATTCCTGCATCTCAGGAGAGTAGTGCTTCAAGACACTCTGAGGCGTTCCTTGTTGCAAGAATGTACTCAAGCGCTGCATTGTTGATCGCAGTCCGCCGTTGCTCTCTGAGAGGTTGGGTTGAGGGAAAACGACGAGTTCTTCGACCCACTCCTGCAATTTTTCTAAGTTAGTCTCTGGAATATCATCAGTGCGTTGAGTCACCAGGGTAATCTGATGACGCTCACTGAGCGCCTTGAGTAAGTTAAATGTTCTAACCTCAGTTCCGCTGCTGGTGGGTGGATAGGGAAATTTGGAAGAAAGGATGAGAATTTTCATAAAGCTTCAGATTCCCGCTAAAATAGTCATAAATTCGGTTTTATCGGGATTAATGATGAATTGAGATGGCATTTATTAAATTTTCCTAATGGATTATATCTATTTCATCAAACAGCTTTACCTGATTATATAAGCATTTTCAGATTTTAATCATAAATTATTTATATAGATAATTTATTGTTAATTTTTGATCACAAATTATTGATTGCTCATTTCTTGAGGCGGATATCTTTACGCGAAAATTAAATCTATTTGTACGCCCCTCAAGATGTTGGCGCTTTGTGTAGGCTGTGCTGTTCTCACTACTCTATCAATCCCTTCTGCCCTAATTGAATCAAGGGCGCAAGAGTGGTGCCCCCACGCACGGGTATTTGGGGTAGGTCGTTCACTTTCCACAAATGACTTGTTCATAAAGCTGGGCAGCTTGCTCCCATGTATAATTATTCTCAATAAACTGACGCCCATTTTGTGATAATTCCTGTCTCAGTTGAGACTCTTCAAATAGGCGAGTCACAGCATCGACATACTCAGAAACCGAGTTTGCCCTCAATGCTCTTAGTGGTACATTGGGACTATCAACCTCAAGTCCTTCCAAGCCGCGATCGCTCCCTACCACAGGTACGCCCGCAGCCATTGCCTCTAGGGTTTTGTTCTTGATCCCATACCCCGTTCGCATTGAGACAACGCATACCGTGGCTTGATGTAAGTAGTCTGCCATAGAAGGAACCTGTCCCGTTACCGTAATACCGGGACGATTTCCCAGCGCCAATACATCAGAGGTTGGACGTGCGCCAACTAGGCTTAAGGTTGTGTCTGGATACTGTTGTTGAATGGTGGGGAATACCTCTAAACTTAAGAACGTCACTGCATCAATATTGGCTAAATTATCCATCGCGCCGATAAAAGTCAAGCGATGTCCACCGGGATCAACAGTTCGATAAGGGAATTGGCTAAAGTCTACACCATTGGGAATCACGGCAATTTGACTGGAGGGATTAAATGCCTGAATCTGTTGGCGATCATCATCCGTTGTAACCACAATATGGGAAAATTTAGCACAGTAGCGCTGTTCATAGCGATAAAGCAGAGGCAGATTCAAGCGATCGCGCCAGAGATTTTCACTTGTACCCGTTTGCAACTGATTACAGCACGAGGCGTACACCGAACTGTGGATATTGACAACTGTTCGCAGTTGTTCTCGAAACTCCGGACGCACATAAATCTCGTTAACGCTATGTTCGCAGGTAATCACATCAACCTTACTCTCCTTGACACACTGATCAACCCAATCTTGTAGTTGTGGAGAATAAATCGAGAGGACGCTGGGAGGAATCCCCTGCTGTAAAAACTGACCAAAGCGCTGTAACTTTCCCCCTACTCCACCCTTTAAATGGGTTTTTTCCGGACGGGGAAATACGACTAATTCCGCCACCCATTCTTGCAACGCTTCGATTTCTGTATCTGTGACATCATCCGCCCGTTGAGTCAGTAACCTAATTTCATGAAGCCCACTCAGGTGCTTGAGTAAATTAAATGTTCTAACCTGGGTTCCTCCTCGGGTAGGGGGATAGGGGAACGTAGCAGAGAGCATGAGGATTTTCATTATTCGTCATTAGTCATTGGTTATTGGTCATTTGTTACCGCTATTGCTATCTGTTCAATCTACATACTTAATTCATTTTCGATATGCCCAATAATTCTTAAAATCAAAACTAGGTCGGGGCGGGTTTTGTCACATTCATTGTGAGGTTAGAAACGATAATAGTGAAACCCGCCCCTACACAAATTTCACAATTTATTACTTTTTACTTATTTCTTTTTTCTTCAACCATCATCCGCACAATATCAGGCATTTTATACTGGGCTTGCCATCCGAGTTTTTCTCTAGCTTTGGCAGGATTCCCACGACTGACCGCTAAATCGGTCGGTCGGAACAAACTCCTATCCGTTATTACATAATCTTGCCAATTTAAACCGACGCAATCAAATGCCGCGACCACAAATTCTTCTAAAGTGTAACTCTCTCCTGTGGCAATCACATAATCATCGGGTTCCTCTTGTTGCAAGATTTTATACATCGCCTCGACGTATTCAGGCGCCCATCCCCAGTCTCGTTTAATGTCAACATTGCCCAGATACAGCTTTTCTTGGCTACCTTGGGCAATCCGAGACACTGCCGAAACAATCTTTTGTGTCACAAATCGTTGGGGTCTAAGGGGAGACTCGTGATTGAAAAGAATCCCCGAACAAGCAAACAAGCCGTAAGCTTCCCGATAATTTGCAACTTGCCAAAAGGCAGCTGATTTTGCCACCGCATAAGGACTTCTGGGGCGAAATGGGGTTGTTTCATCAGCCGCTTTTGTACCAATATCCCCAAAACATTCACTCGAACCCGCATTATAAAATTTAATGGGTTCACCCGTAAAACGAATCGCTTCTAAAAGATTTAACGTACCAATAGAAATACTTTCTAGGGTTTCTACGGGTTGCTCAAAAGATAACCCCACTGAACTTTGTCCCGCCAAGTTATAGACCTCATCCGGTTTATTTTTCATCAGGACTTGCAGAACGCTGCGAAAATCGGTGAGGGCGGCGGATTCTAGTTTCACTTGGTCACGGATACCCAAACAAACTAGATTTTTAAAAGACGACATTTGAGCATCCCGTGACGTACCACAGACGCTATAACCTTCATTGAGGAGTAATTTAGCTAGATAAGCCCCATCTTGACCCGATACGCCGCAAATTAGTGCTTTTTTCATGATTCGTCATTTGTCAATTCAAAACTAGGTTCCCTTGAGCGAAGCGAAGGGTCAACACTCTCGCACTCAGTCAGGGCGGGTTTAGTTACATCTGGTGCAAAGGAAACGATAGTAGTGAAACCCGCCCCTACAGACACGCTATGGCACGTCTCTACATTGCTCCTGTGCGCCTGTGTTCCCCGTTCCCTCATAATTCAGCTCTCATCTTTGGGTTTGATTAGCATAGCTTGAATGGCGGCACTTAAGTAACCAATCTGCCCATAAGCATAAACTAGATTATCAAACCGTTTAGCTGGGTCGGTAAAATATTTCGCTGATTTGTAGAGTCCGCGCACAATTCGCTCTCCTCCGCGTCCGAGTTGACCCATACCTGTTCGACCAACAAGTTCTTCCCGGTAACATTCACTAATCCCTTGCCACCAGCCACGCTGCAAAAACCAGCTCCGTTTGAGGCGTTCTGGGGCAACATTGTGGGCGGCGACAGCATCGGGGATATAGGCGACTTGCCAGCCCTGTTTGAGGGCGAGTTCAGTCATGTACAATTCTTCGTTGGATAATAATTTTTTGCCTTTGCGCCCTAGATTGGGATCAAAGCCGCCAATTTGTTCCAAGAAGGTACGCCGGATGGAGTAGTTTAAGCCTCTTGGGGTTAGACCGGGTTCTTTGATATAAACTACGCTATCTCCGAGATCATAAAGTCCGAGATTGCCTGCGAGTTCTGGGGATATCCAGTTGGGGGGTTCGACGCCGGGGGGCCAGATTAGGGTGACTTTACCGCCAGCTATTGCTAGTTTGTCATTCTGTTGATAGGCATCTAGGAGAACGCTCAGCCATTGGGGACTAGCGACGGCATCATCATCTAAATAGGCGAGAATAGGAGCAGTGGTTTCTTTTGCGCCGGTATTGCGTGCCACGGAAAGACCGATGACGGGTTCGTAAACGTATTTTAGCTGGGGATGGGAGATTCGGGCTTCAACAATCTCACGAGTGCGATCGCTAGAGGCGTTATCGACCACTACAACTAAAAAATTATCACAATCTTGGGCTAATAGGCTATCGATGGCAGCGCCTAAGTAAGCATCTCGGTTGTGAGTACAGATAATCGCAGCAATCTGAGGCGTTGGCATAACTATCGGGGTGAGTCGTCGCTAGGGAGTCTAAATAGAATGGTACTGAAAATTTACATTTTGGGAGCATCAAAACCCTTGATATACTGTCGGGTGGGCCCTTGCGAAGTCGAAACCCACCAGCATACCAGTCAGTGACATTCAGTCTAAATAAGTAGGTAGGCACAATAAAAGTTAACGGTGGAGAACTCGCTTCGCGAGGAGCAAGCTACGTCCTTTTTAAGAGTTTGAGGCTTATTTTCATAACTTAATACGGTTAAGTTTATTGCCACCAACCTCCTTAGCTCTGTTGTAACACAAGAATCCGGCACATCGGCAAATAGGCGTTACAGGATAAGCGATGGTGCAGGCTCCCTCGCGATTTATCCGAGGGATGAAACCGAATGAATTTCGACAAGCTCAATTGCCCCTCGGCGTTTAGCCTAGCAACTTTAGTTGCTTTTCTCCTTTCTCGCTGTGTTATACTAAACGATAATGGTAAAATCCACCCCTACACCCTTAAAAATTTAAAAAATCTTTACAGCCACTCAATTTCATTCGCTTTTTCATCCAGGTGAGTTTGTTGTTGTCCGATGTCACGATACCAGCCGCCGTACAGATTAATGGGAGTCTTAATTACATCCACAAAGGAGGCTTTGCCTGTAATAATTTGTCCGCTAGTTATTGGTAATTCTTTGAGCAACCAACGACTGATTAAATATAAAGATTTTTTTGAGGTTAATTTTGGTTGAAATTCGACGCCGTGCAGTTCGTGTAAGTATTTATTAGAGCGCCCATAGCGTTGCCATTGGCTGCGGAATTCCCGTAGGTTGGCGCGGTGGCGGTGTTGAACAATGGCTTTTTCAGCAAAGTTAAGTTGCCATTGAGTCTGGCGCTGAATTCGCCAACAAATATCAGCATCTCCACCCGTTGTCATGTAGGGACGGAATAAGCCTACCTCTTGTAATGCTTGGCGACGAATGGCTAAATTAGCGGTTTGACCGTAGGGGCAAAAAGGGTGTTCTATGGTATGTTTTTGGCTTAAGATTCCTTGACGTTCAGCATGTTTTTCGAGCCAATTTTTACCGGGTAGGGCGGAAATTTCCCCCACGACTAATCCGATTTGGGGATTGGTAAAGGGTTGAACCAAGAGACTCAACCACTGGGGAATGGGGCGACAATCGGCATCGGTAAAGGCTAGAATTTCACCAGTGGATGCTTTTATGCCTGTATTGCGAGCCGCGTAGGAACTTTGAATCTGGTTTTCGCTGAGGGGGTGAAGGGTGATACCTTGAGCTTTGGCGTCTTGAGCGGCTTGTTGCAGTATCTCAGGTGTGCGATCGCGGCTATTATTGTCTACGAGTAGGTATTCTACCTGATCCTTGGGGTAAGTTTGGCAGAAGAGACACTGGATTAAGTCAGGTATGTCGGCTGCACCGTTGTAGATGGGGACAACTACGGATACCTTGGGGACAAAGGAGGGATAGGGTTGGCTATCGGGGGTGCGATCAGAACACATAATTTTATACGATTTAGCTCAAGGCTGGTCACATTTTAGCAAGGGGTTGCCGTCAGGGCTTTATTTAAATGAATCGTTAATTAAACTTATGAATTAGTAATTTTTCGAGCAATTTAGTACAAGACATCAAATGTGCGATCGCGGCTATTATTGTCTACGAGTAGGTATTTTACCTGATCCTTGGGGTACGTTTGTGAGAAGAGACACTGGATTAAGTCGGGTATGTCGGCTGCACCGTTGTAGATGGGGACAACTACGGATACCTTGGGGATAAAGGAGGGATGGGGTTGGCTATCGGTGGGTGGTGCGATTGGGCGGGGTTTATACTTTTATCAGGAATTGGTATCCAACTATACCAGTATCGAGTCAGATCAGTTCCTAGCATTGCCTGGACTACTTCTAAGTGTATTCGACTTCAACCACGCTTCCCCAAAATGGGTTAAGCTATTGAGAAACTGTTACAGTGAGGACTTTTATCTATGCCATCCTTTGGTATTTATACCCTAGCTAATGATGCAGTTTATGACCAACTTGTTGCCTTACTCAACAGCATTGAGGTGAATGTCAGTCCTGATATTCCAGTTTGTGTGATTCCCTATGACGAACGACTCGAACGAGTAAAGCCGGAAGTTGATTCCAGAGCCAATGTCACACTGTTTGATAATCGGGAATCGATTCAACGTTGGGAAGACTTTGCCACACAGGTTTGGGCAGCTTATCCAGCCGCCAAAAAGAAGGCGATTACTCGCCCCCCCTGGGGCAAAGGTCATCATAGAAGGTTCGCGGCTTTTGATGGGCAGTTTGAAAGGTTTGTCTTTTACGATGCTGATAGTCTAGCCATGAAGTCGGTGGAGGATGTGTTGGAAAAGTTAGACGCCTATGACTTTGTGTTTGATGATTGGGAACACAAGAAATCGATAGATTCGGCAGCACTGGATATTCCTCTGATTGAAGGAAGTGGCATTTATAAAGAAGAACAGATCCGACCCAAACTGCATTGTTCTAGCTTTTTTGGTTCAAAGCAAGGAATTTTTGATGAACGAGAACTATCACTTTTGAAAGAGCAGCTTATTGAACGGGAAGAAGTAGCTTGGGTATCTCGTTGGTGGGATGATGCATTTTTGTTTAATTATATGACGCTTCGGTGCGATCGCCCGTTATATAACTTCACGCTCAGCCCCAACGGGCAAGATCGTACAGGTAACTGCGCGGATGCCGATTCCTTCGCGAATATTGATCAGGTTCTCTATAATGAGCAGGGATTAAAGCCGATTCATCGCATTCACTACATGAACTACTCGTCTAAGGATTTCGCCCGTTTGTGTAAAGGAGAAGATGTTGATATTCGTTACAAAGATGTATTTCTACATTATCGTTTCATGAAACAACCCGATCAGAAACCTAAGCAGCTAAAACCAGCGAGTTTATTCGTGAAGACCAACCGAAATTTGCAAAAATTTGTGCAAAAAGTTAAGAAAATATCTGTCAGTTGATTTGGTATACTATTATTAATTATTGATTATGAGTAGCTCGGCAAACATCACTGTCCTTAATGAAAACTCACAGCTAGGAAATCTCTTTAAGACTGTAGTCAAGGGCGGCTATTGCATAGGCTGCGGTGCATGCGCCGCAGTCAGCGAATCTCCAATTCAGATGCAGATGGACGAGTACGGCAAGTTCACTGCTACTATTAATCCATTAGCTGAACAGTCGTCCTTTGATCTTCCCGTGGAGGCTGTATGCCCATTCTCAAGTCGCGCACAAAACGAAGATCAGATAGGTCAGGAACTGTTTGGCAAAGACTGTCAATACCACAACAAAATCGGCTATTATCAAGCTACCTATGCAGGTTTTGTGTCTGAGGGAAATTTTCGCGATCGCGGCAGTTCGGGTGGAATGGGTACTTGGATTGTGACTAACCTAATGCTGGAAGGTTTGGTTGATCGAGTGATTCACGTCCAGCCTCGTCACCCTTCTGAGGATGATCCTAGGCTATTCCACTACCAAATATCCACGACAATCGAACAGGTGAAGCAGGGGGCAAAGTCTCGCTACTATCCCATTGAAATGTCTGAAGTTATTCGGCAAGTCCGAGAACAACCAGGACGCTATGCCATTGTCGGGATACCCTGTTTTCTCAAAGCGGTTCGTCTCCTGATGCGTCAGGATGCTAGATTAGCGGAACGGATCAAGTTTTGTGTCGGGCTAGTTTGTGGTCATCTCAAGAGTAGGCGGTTTGCTGATATGTTTGCATGGCAGTGTGGCATTGAACCGGGTAACATTCTAGAGTTCGACTTCCGTAAGAAGATACCCGGTAGAAATGCTAATAGCTATGGAATTGAGGTAGTGGGACTAAAAGAGGGTCAGGTAGTTACTCAAACCAGTCCAGTTGATCAACTTTACGGTAAAGATTGGGGGCTAGGCTTTTTTAAGTACAAAGCCTGCGATTATTGTGATGATGTGGTTGCTGAAGCAGCAGATGTTAGTGTTGGTGATGCTTGGTTGCCTCAATATGTTCGGGACAGCCAAGGTACAAACGTAGTAGTTGTCCGCCATCCGAAAATCCGTGAGTTATTGGAACAAGGGATGGCGACTGGCAAGTTAAAGCTTGATTACATTGATGCTGAAGAAGTAGCTCGTTCGCAGGAATCAGGATTCCGTCATCGGCGGGATGGGTTAGCATATCGTCTCCTCATAACCAAACGTCGGGGTGAATGGTATCCTCCGAAGCGTGTTCAGCCTAGGATTGACCGTTCCAGACCTTTATTCAACAAAGGGCAAAAGTTTCGTGTTTTGTTAGTACAACAAAGTCATATTGCCTTCAAAGAGGCAGTAGAAGCTCGTGATTTTTCTCTATTCGTTAAGAAGATGGAACCTTTAGTTGAGGCATATAGAGCATCCTATCATCCACCTAAATGGATGCAAAGGGCGCAGCGTGCTAAGCAGTTTTTGAGGAGATTAATCGGTTAGCCAAATCAAACATAGGAAGGTAAAATTCAGGCATTTATTAGAATTATGAAAGAAGAAAATCAATTGATGCTCTCAGTAAGAAATAGGCAGAAAGACATAGAAGAATTTGTTTATCTAAAACTTCTGCCGAAGGTATTTCAAGAAGATATTCGTAAAACAAGACATTTCCGTGAATGGTTTAGAGTCCCCATGAATTATCCTAGAATCATAGAATTACCGTTGACAATTGAACTTCTTGACTTAAATCCTAATAATTCGATTTTGGATATTTCTAGCCCCAAGCTATTATCTTTGTATTTAGCAGAAAGGGGGTATAATCAAATCACAATATCTGACATAGAAGATTATTTTATGGAAGATTTCAAAAAATATTCAAAAGCATTTAATATATCACCTAAAATTGATGTATTTGATGCGACAAATATACCTTACAAAAATAATACGTTTGATAAGGTTTTTTCTGTTTCGGTCTTAGAACATATACCAGATTTTGGAGATGTAGAAGTTGTTCGAGAAGTGCTGCGAGTGCTTAAGCCAGGGGGGTGCTTCGTATTCACATTGCCAGCTTACCATGCTTACTTAGAAGAATGGCTAAAAAAACCAACATTTTACTGGGCATCAAAAAAAAATCAAGAAGGAGATACATTTTATCAACGCCGCTATCATTACCTGACAAGAAATCCCGAAGATAAGAATATACGACAAGTGGCAATAAAACTCTTCCGTGCTGTGTAGAATCCAAAGAGCATGAAACGACTAATACTATCCTGGTTACTAACAATTTACAACACTATTTTGCGCCTAATGCGAACTGTGGGACTCCTTCAAAGCGTGGAGTCATCTGCTCTCGTGTTACCCGCAGCGGCACCCGGTAATCTTGGCGATGAAGCTTTGGTGGCTGCAACAGTCAATTATCTTCAGCAAAAAGGTGTAAACCACATTGGTTTAATCTCTTACAATCCTGATCGCCAGTGGGGAGGCTTACATTCAGTCAATGAAGTTATTGACATGAAAGACTATTTCTCTTATGGTTCATGGCGTTCCTGGAAAGCTTTGTTCCGCCTTGTGCCTATTATTGTCAGATATGAGCAATTTTATTGCCTTGGTGCTGACATGATGGATGGTTATTATTATCCTCCAGCTACGTCTAAAATGCTGAGTATGATTTCAGTCGCCGCGTCAATAGGACTTGATACTACTGTTATTGGGTTCAGTTTTAATGAAAAACCAACACCTGATTCTGTGCAAAGTTTGCGGAAATTGCCATCCAATGTCAAATTATGTGCGAGAGACCAAATTTCCCAAGAACGATTGGTTAAACATACAGATAGAGCCATTAAACTTGTAGCAGATGTAGCATTTCTGCTGCCTCCTTCTGTAGAGTCCGAGGCTGTTTCCGAAATTTGGGAGTGGATTGCTCAACAACAAAACAATGGTCGTATTGTAATAGGCTTCAATCCTTACAACCAACTCACTGAAGGGGCTGGTATTCAAACCTTTGAGCAGCTTGTTAGAATCTATGTCGATACCTTAGTAGAACTGTATTCAAAAAATCAAACAATTAGTTTTGTTTTAATTTCTCACGATTTTCGGACTTACAAAAACAAGTTCAGTGACCTTGCCATAATTGAGGCAATTTTCAAGGCACTTCCTGCCGAAATCCAGTTTCCTTCTCAAAAAATAAGCGCAACTTGCACAGCAGCTAATATCAAAGCTATAGTTGGTAAGCTTGATCTGGTTCTAAGTGGTAAATTTCACCTTTCTATCGCTTGTTTAGGTCAACAAACACCAGTCGGCTGTATTACATATCAGGGAAAATTTGAAGGTTTGTTTAAGCATTTTGAGCTAGAAGGTATGATGATTGAGCCACAACAAGCTCTTCAGTCAAATAATTTAGTTAAATTTTTGGTGCCCCTGATTGAAAATAGAAAAGATATTTGCCAGCAAATTCAAGCAAAATTACCTAAAATTCAAGAACTGGCACGCGCCAACTTTGTGTAAAGAGTACAGGGTATTTTCAAGTTAGTCTTTGAGGATTATAAAGTCAATAATGCTATTCAGCATATTGCTTAATTTAATCTTTTGCCTTCAAAATAAATCTTGAATAACCTGATCTACCTTTCTCCCAACAGCTTCCCAGGAGTACTCTGACTTGACCAGCTCATAGGCAGAACGAGCTAGTTTCTCACCCAAGGCAGGCTCTGCCCAGAGTTGACACACACCCTCGACGATTGCATCAACTTCATTCCGAATCAGCAAATGTTCCCCATCCTTCGCTTTCAACCCCTCAGCCCCCTTTGCCGTGCTGACGACTGGACAACCAGCCGCAAAAGCTTCTAGGATTTTCAGACGAGTGCCTCCCCCCTGAAGCAGTGGCACAATCACAATGCTAGCAGCAGCTAGATACTGCAGTACATCTGGAACCCCTCCTGTGACTATGATTCCAGGTTCTCGTTTGGCAGCTTCCTGCATCTTTTGATTCGGATTGCGTCCGACTAACAAAAGACGACAGTCCGAGTCAATCTCTCGTAAGCGAGGATAGATTTGGTCTATAAGTAATTCCGCCGCCTCTGTATTGGGTGCGTAGGAGAGTAAACCCACAAATAATAAGGTTCGGCGAGTATCTTCTAATCCACTGGGAGGGCGGCATTGACCCAAGCGCACAGGGTCATACTGAGCCACATTCATCCCATTGGGTATAACCTGAGTATGAGATACCGTTCCATATAAGGTCTTTATCAGGGAAGCGTCATCATCACTGCATACCCAAACTTGGTTGGCTTGACGGACGAAGTCGCCCTCAATGGAGGTGAGATGGGAAAGCTGAATAGTTGCTTTCGCTCGTGATCTGAGACCCTCAAATGAAGGATATTTCTGCTGAAAAAGCGGTGCTTCTATGTTATGCTCGTCAAAAATAATCCGACATTGATGGCGCTTGACCACACTCAGGTAGGGATAGAGCCACACCTCCTCAAAAATTACCAGATCAGGCTGAAATTTTGTTAAGAGTTCGTCTAATTCCTGAGCCGCCCTATTGGAATAAGCCCAATCCGCATCTGGATGTCTGCGGCGGCGCAGCCACCACAACCGACGTTGTCGATTTTCCCAACCTGAGCGTTGTGTGGTAACATTAGTATGCTTCCATAGGACAACACCGGGTAGAGATGAGTGCTTAGGAGTCCAGTTTGAAGCGGAGAAAACGGCAACAAGACCAAACTTCATCATGATGTTGATGTTTTGCCAGTTCCGTAGAGATACTCCACCCTTGGGTGGGTACGGCACTTCCTTAGTGATGAAGAGAGTCCGAATCGAGGGAGCGATCGCCAAATTATACCTCCTTGGAGAACCTGCTCATATTTTAGGCTGAATCGCATTGAGGCTAATGTGAGTCCAAACTATTGCAGTTTGCAGAATTCTTTGCTCAACTCGATAAAATTATACCAAAATTTCGCTACAGAAAGAGTGTAACACTTTGTGTGTCTATCGAACCCAGTAGGAGGTAAAGCGCTGAAAATCTCACTAAGCCTGATTTGATTGTTGAATTTTATCCTTTATTTCAAAGGCTATTCTAATCTATATAAATCGATTATTTAACTTACTGGATTGACTATGAAGCGTGTCAATATAATAATGGTAGATAATAACTTTGGTTTAAGTCGAGACGCAGGTATTCTCACTGAAATCTTGCAAAAGTCTAATTTCAAAGTTACTGTTTTTGAAGTCGGCAAATCTACACTTGACCATAAAATTCAGCGTCTATCAACCTATGTCGAGCGGTTTACTAGCGAATTGAACAACAAAAATCCCCCCTATGATATTAACCTGTTTTTAGAGTATGTTATCCCCTCTTGGTTTCCTTATGCTCGCCTCAACTGTTTAATCCCAAATCAGGAATGGTTCCGAGACGAGTGGCGTCCTTTTTTAAATCAGTTTGACTACATCCTTTGTAAAACTAAATTCGCCCAATCCATTTTTGACAAATTAGGCTGCCAAACTAAATTTATTGGCTTTACCAGTCTTGACCAATTCAACCCTCAATCCAGCAAAAATTGTGATAAGTTTTTCCATCTGGCAGGTAAAAGCGCTCAAAAAGGCACAAATACAATTATCAACCTATGGCGGCATCATCCAGAGTGGCCCCCCCTAACTATCCGGCGGAATTGGCAAGAGCCTGACTCAATGAGTACAACTAATATTGAGTATATTACTCATTATCTGGATGATACAGTATTAAGGGAATATCAGAACAGTCATGGTATTCACCTGTGTCCTTCAGAAGCGGAAGGTTTTGGTCATTTGATTGCCGAAGCGATGAGCTGTCGTTCAGTAGTAATTACGACCAATGCACCACCGATGAATGAGTTGATCGCAGCAGATAGAGGGATTTTAGTGGATTATTCTCTGGCAAATCCCCAGTGTTTGGGGATCAATTATTACGTGGATTCCCAGGCATTAGAACAAAAAATAAACGACGTTTTAGGAATGGATTACATGACAAAAAAAAGATTAGGCGATAATGCTCGTGATTGGTATCAACAGAATGATAGTTTTTTTCGGCGCAGAATTGTTGATGTCCTCAATAGTATTTAAATGAATGGCAAAAAATGGCTTGGCATCAGGTTAGCCATGTTACGAAGGATAAAAGAGTGATTTGTAACCGGGCAAAACTCAGATACCTCTGCTCAAGCTATTCCCTGTAGCCTAGTCCCTATTCCCTTACCGAATCTATTATGTCTAAAGTTAGTGTTTGTATTCCCACTTACAACCGTGCCAACTATCTGGTTAATTCGGTTAATAGTGTTCTGAGTCAAACCTATAAAGATTTTGAGTTAATTATTTGCGACGATGGTTCAACTGATGATACACCGACAGTTGTCAGTCAGTGGGATGATTCCAGGATTCGCTATGTTCGCCATGAAAATAATATAGGGCGCAGTAAAAATATGCGTTCTGGATTTGATGCCGCACAGGGAGACTATTTTATCAAATTTGATGACGATGATGCCCTGACACCAGAATTCCTAGAAAAAACGGTGGCAGTATTAGAGGCGGAACCAACAGTGGATTTTGTCTGTACAAATCACTGGGTTATTAATAAACACGGCAATCGCGATGAGTCAGCGACGAAAGAGAATGCAGCGAAGTGGGGAAAAGATAAGCTGAAGCCCGGTATAATTCCTGATTTAATGCGGCAAACGTTTCAATATCAAAGTTTGCAGGTGGGTTCAACGCTGTTTCGTCGCGCCTGTTTGCAGGATGTGGATTATATGCGCCCAGAAGCCGATGGTTGCGAGGATTTTGATTTACTGGTAAGATTAGCGATCGCGCAGAAGCAGGGGTATTTTTTGCCAGAGTATTTGATGGAGTATCGTTTCCATGGGGGACAGACAAGTTTAAGGCAGAATTTGCATTTTCTCAAGGCGAAGGTTTTTTGTATTGATAGTTATCGATTTCCAGATCAGGAATTAGAGAAACTAAGGATACAAAAATTGGCATGGACAAAAGAAGCTTTGGGGTTACGGTTAATTGAAAATGGGGATACGGTTCAGGGACGCCAAATGCTGCAAGATGTAGCGGAAGTGATTGGCAGTTCTCGGAAAGCGCAATTGGGAGTAATTTTATCTTATTTACCCCTCAGTTTACGCCATGCGGCGTTGCAAGTGTTTCGTCAAATGCGTCCGAAAGATTATACCGATCAGGTGCGAGAAGTGGGTTAAGCCTTTCTGGGGAATGGAGAGTGCGATCGCACAGTTTGTAGTAAGCGCTTCAGCGCTGCTAGCACTAAAGTGCTGACGACAAACCTAACTGATGAAGCTAGGATGGAGTTATATCCTTTGCCGATGCCTTCGTGATGTTAGTAGTGGGAACATCTTGTTCCCTAAAATTTTGGACGTTAATTAAATTAGGTTGATTATATGGACGTTAAAGAACTGAAGTTTCTCTTGAAACTATTGGGAAAACAGGATTATCGAGCATCGATTACGGAACTTAAGCCAAATTCTAAAACGTCAGCTTCAGAACGCGATCGCATCTGTCGTCAGCTACGGGAACGGGATTTGGTTGGCTATAGTGAGGAGATTCAAAAGCTGAAAATTGCCCCTCCCGGACAATCCCTGCTGAAACTAGATCCGGCGGGATTACCCATAACCCCGCAAGAGTTGAAAATTCTCCAAGCTTGCGAGAAGGGCGCGATTACTCCCGGCAAAACCAACATCACCCCAGCTAAAACCCGACAGGCACTCATCGATAGTTTGGCACATCGGGGGTTTATTGAGCCGGCACAGACACGGATTAAAGATGTCTGGCTGACGGAACCGGGGAAGGAGTATCTACGGGAGGAATACACGCCTCTGGGTGCGGGTAACCTAACCATGACTAAAGCAATGCTGGCAGATTACCTGCGCTTTATGCGGAAATTCCTGCGCCGAGAGTTACAAGCCGTTACCGCGTCACCAACGCCAGCGACAGCCGCCTTGACAAGTAGAGACGTGACATGGCGCGTCTCCAGTGATGAAGAGATTTTACAGATAATTCAAGATTTAGATCGGCAATTGGGGACAGACAACTATTTGCCGATTTTTTATTTGCGGGATAAGTTACAACCGCCCCTATCTAGGGAAGAATTAGATCAGGCACTCTATCGCCTAGAACGGCAAGATAAGATAGAACTTAGTGCTTTACAAGAAGTGAGAGCTTATACCCCAGAACAAATTGAGGCGGGAATTCCTCAAGATATTGGGGGATCATTGTTCTTTATCATCGTGACTTAACATCAATGGTACTGACTGGCATGCTGGTGGGCAATGCCCACCCTACAGTGTATCAAGGGTGGAGGCGAGCCAAAAATGCACGCTTTTCAGTGCCATTCGACTTAATAACCTACCCGCTAATTCTATTTCTTTATCCCGGCAGTCTCTGAGTAAAACCTGATTTTAGCATGACACCCATAGATCAAATTATTCGGCAAGAGATTAATCCCTTTGACCCAGTAACCTTTCAGACGGGTAACTTTTGGCAGGAACGGCAAGATCAAGCGATCACTGTTGATTCAATTCATCAAAGTGTGATTACTCAGATAGAAGGGGTTCTGGATCAAGTTACCCAAGACCATTATCCGCGCACTTTATTATTGGCGGGAGATTCTGGTTCGGGTAAGAGTTATCTTTTAGCACGGCTGAAACGCACGCTTAACCCTAAAGCCTTTTTCGCTTATATTGAACCGTGGCCCGATAGCGATTATATCTGGCGTCATATTCTGCGGCAAACGGTCGATAGTTTGATGCATGTCCCAGAAGGTCAAGAAGACTCTCAGTTGCTGCTATGGATCAAGAGTTTACCTGCTTTAAAAAACAGTAGCTTAATGAAACAGCTACTGGGTGAGCAGAAGAAATTTATTAGTGATCTGACAGCAAGCTATCCTACAGGACTCTATAATCCTAAAGAGTTTTTCAAAGTCCTCTATCACCTGACTAATCCCGAATTACAGCCTCTTGCCTGTTATTGGTTGCGCGGAGATGAATTAGATGAAGACGATCTCAAAGAATTGGGAGTTAGACGTTTAATCGATACTGAAGATGCGGCTCAGAAGGTATTAGCTAACTTTGGTCGAATTTCAGCAAGCAGCCAGCCGATTGTCCTGTGTTTTGACCAATTGGATAACATCCCGCGCTTTCCTGACGGTTCACTGGACTTACAAGCTTTATTTAATGTAAATTCCAGTATTCACACGCGCTATCCGCAAAATTTATTGGTGATTATTAGCATCATTAATAGTACTTGGCACAATAATAAAGATCATATCCAACCGGCTGATATAACTGAAGGTCGAGTCAATGGAGCGCTTTCTCTCAAACCGATTACATTGGAACAAGCCGAAGCACTTTGGGCAACTCGACTTTATCCCTTACACCAGCAAGCTGAGCCTCAGCCTAACTCGCCGATTTATCCTTTAACTCGGCAAGCTTTAGAAGACAAATTTCCCCGTGGCAAAACCAATCCTCGCTATGCTTTGAGATTAGGGCGTCAGCTATTTCAAGAGTACAAAGCTCGTTTAGTTAAAGGCGAAGTTCCAGTAACGCCTAAGCTGAAACAAGAGACTCCTCCAACTGATCCGTTGGCTGCATTTGATTTAGTCTGGCGCAAGGAATTCAAAAAAACGCAGCAAAAAATTGATAGAATCCCTAAACTTGGCTCACCGGAACTGATTCAAATGTTGCAAGAAATTCTGGCTGCATTACAAGTAGAAGGCATTGATCCTGGACTTTTGCAGAAAACTAAATATTCGATTTATTCGTTTAGCTATCAATTATCAGAACAGACAGAACGAATTGGCATTCTTTGGAGTGAAGAGGCTAACCTGAGAAGCTTTTCTTATCTCATGAAAGCTTGTGAAAAAGCGCTGAAGCAAAAGTTATGTGATAGTCTAATCCTAATTCGGGCTGCCCAATTGGGTCAATCGAATAATGCTGGTTACAGACTGTTTAAGCGTATCTTTACAGGTTCGCCCCATCGTCACATTACCCCCCATTTAAACTCAGTACATTACCTGGCAACGTATCACAGTTTAGTGAATGCGGCTCTGGGTGGGGATTTAGTTGTAGGCGATTTAACTCCGAATTTAAAGGAGTTGGAAGCATTTATCCGTGAATCTCAAATTTTGCATAACTGTACTTTATTACAAGAGTTGGGAATTGTTCCGGCTGATACGGGAAATGGAGAAGCAGAGGATAAGGATGATGAGCTAGAAAAAGTACGGCAAGACGCCAAAGATTATTTAGTAACACTTGTGCGAAATGATGGCATGATGTTAGGGCGAAAAACTTTACTGGAAAACGCCAACCGAGAATACTCTCAGCTTAATGAATCTCAGTTAAACCCCTTAATTGATGAACTGTGCCAAGAAAATAAACTTCAAATTCCTAATCTAAACGAAAAACTAGAAAAACAAGTCGTTTGTCTAGTGATGTCACCTCAGTAATTAGTTAAAAATGACAAATTCATTAACTGCTACAGATATTCGGGTTGCTGTTGAATGCCCTCGCCTATTTTATTTGTCAAAAAAACTGGGCGGCAAAACCGTGTTTCTTCCTCCAGAGAGTTCATTGGGGATTGGCAGTACCTTTCATAAACTGGCAAATCAGTTTGTCAAACTTGCTTGTCAAAAAAGTCAGTTCAAACAACTGTTTGAACCCGACGCAGAACAACTGAAAAAAGATGCGATCGCGACTCAGATGGAACAGTTGTTTTATCAACTCGCTTTTTATCCTTATTTCCAAGAAATTACCCAAAATGATCCCGGAAAAGCACAGCCCTTATTTCAAGTGTGGCAGGGATTACGGGGATTAATTCAGCGTTGGGCAGAACTCCTAATTAAAAATCGTCACTATCACAGTGCAGCCGAGGTTATTGGTAAAACCTTTATTGATCCTGATCCGAAACTCATTCAACACCAATTTACCTTACCTGATGGGACAAAACAACTCGTTAAAGGTCAATTTGATAACTTAATTGTCGATAGCGAACGTCAGCGTCTTTGTGTTGTTGAATATAAAACTTATGAACCTGTTGATCCATCAGCCCAGTTAGCCCAAGTTGCTGTTTATAGTTATCTACTCTGGGAAAAGACAAAGCTACCTGTTGACTCAGCTATTTATTGTGTTTTACCCGAATTTAAAGATTATTACTATTCCTGGGAACAGCTTGAAAATACCGTGCATCAGCTTATTCCGCCTAAATTACAGCAGATGCAAGAATGGTTAACCTGGGAACCTGGACAACCTTATCCACCGCCGCCAACCTCCCAGCCTCACCTGTGCCAAATTTGCCCCCAGCAGGAAAAATGTCAAACCTTTTTTGATGATGCTGAATCGAATCATTATCTAACCAAACCCGCTGAGATTAGAGCCGTTATCCAACAATTGACTACGGCTAAAACTCTCTGGCTTGATACAGAAGTGGCTGATTGGAATACTCCCAATCCTCGATTATCTTTGATTCAGGTGTTAGCCAATCCTACGGATAGAATCGGAAAATATGCTTACATTTTCGATGTTTTGGAACAGCCGGATGTGGTGAATGATTTTATTGACCAAATCATGGTAAATCCCAGCATTGAAAAAGTCTTTCACAACGCCAGCTTTGATCTAAAGTTTTTGGGTAAAAAACAGGCTGAAAATGTCAGTTGTACCTATAAGATGGTGAAAAAGCTGACGAGACGAAATCGTGCTAATCCGCTGGAAGTCTCCAACAAGAAGCTGAAAACCCTAGCGGTAGAACTTTGCCAATTCTCGAATGTGGATACAGAGGAACAGCAAAGCGACTGGGGACAACGCCCCCTGACGGAAAAGCAGATAAACTATGCTAAGATGGACACGGTTTATCTGGCTCATGTTCATCGCCATTTATTAGAATTCACTGAAGCAACGCCCACTCAAACGTCTCAAACTATCCCCTCTCAGCCTACCCCTGAGACGGTGGAAACTCCCCAGCCCGAACCAGAAACGACTCCTGATGCTGATGCGATCGCGCAACAGTTAGTCGAGACGCTACAATCCTTTAAGATAGACGTTACCTGCGTGGGAACCGCCGTTGGTCCAGCTTTTATTCGGGTGAAACTGAAACCGAGTCTGGGGGTAAAGGTTAGTGCTTTGCTGAAATTATCCGCCGATTTACAGGTACAACTAGGGATTACCAATCCCCCCCTAATTGCGCCCCAACCAGGATATGTTAGCGTCGATTTACCTCGTCGAGATCGGCAAGTGGCGCGGCTTGAGGATTATATCACATCCCGGACGTCATCAGTCCATGCTCCCGTAAAAATTGCCATTGGTGTGGATTTAGATGGGACACTGGTAGAAGCCGACTTATCCGATGCGAATACCTGTCACTTTCTCGTCGGGGGGACAACCGGAAGCGGGAAGAGTGAATTTTTGCGATCGCTGCTGCTATCCTTACTCTATCGCCATTCGCCCCAACAGCTTAAAATCGCCCTGGTTGATCCTAAGCGTGTCACCTTTCCCGAATTCGCGCAAATCCCCTGGTTGTACGCTCCTATCGTCAAGGATAGCGAAGATGCGATCGCGTTGATGGAAAGTTTAGTCACAGAAATGGAACGGCGTTATCAGCGATTTGAGCAAGCCGGATGTTCTCACCTCGATGCTTATAATCAACAGAATAACTCACCCTTACCCCGTCTTGTCTGCATCTTTGACGAATATGCTGACTTTATGACCGAAAGAGATATCCGTAATGCTTTAGAATTGAGTATCAAACGGTTAGGTTCAATGGCGAGAGCGGCGGGTATCCATTTAATTATTGCTACTCAACGCCCAGAAGCGAGAGTGGTTACTCCGATTATCCGTTCAAATTTGCCGGGGCGAGTGGCGTTGCGGACAGCTAGTGAAGCGGATTCTGAGATTATTTTAGGCGGGAGACAATCGGAAGCGGCTTATCTTTTGGGGAAAGGAGATTTACTTTATCAAGTTGGGGCAAAGTTGCAGCGGTTACAGAGTTTATTTGCTAAAACGATTGAATTGTGAAGGGGGAAGGATATTTTTTAACGCAGAGGTACGCAGAGGTTTTAACGCAGAGGTACGCAGAGGGAGTGCGAGAGTTTTGTATCTAAAATTGAGTTTATCTACCTTAACTGCTCTAACTGGGATATCCAAGCATCAAAATGAGGACATTTCTGTCGGATGGCTGGTAAACCAATTTTTTTAGCTATTAAAGGAGCCACAGAGACTTTTGTATCTTCATAACCAGGAATAAATTTGTTAATGCGTTTAGAAGGAGCTGTAGTTGAGCCATCATTAATGAGTTCTGGAGACGTAAAGTTTTCACAATCCGCTAATAGTTTTTTTATGTTTACTTGATACTCAGGAAATCTCTCAGTTAATTTGTTGGGATCAGATAAAATTAAAGCTTCAAATTCATGCAATTGAATGTAAGGAATAAAACGAGGGTCATTAATTTCATTTCCCAAAGCTGCTTCTAGTTGTTCAACTTTTTGATAAGGATCAGACTTATTTTGAGATTCATCAAACTTAGGAAAATCATTCGGTAAAGCATATAAATCTAACATTGTTGTAAATCTTGCTTCCTGACTCCTATCTTGCTTGAGCCAGAGCATAATATCTTTTTTGATTTTTCCATAACTGACGGCTCCACCTCGATAAACCTTCTTTTTCGTTCGTTTAGTTGTCACGCAATGCACATCAGTTGAAATATTCAAATATCCTAAATGTTCCCTTAAAACAGACTTAATAAATTCCTCTTCTGTTTGTCCCTCCCCAATAATATGTAAACGAATCATCGGCTCGGTCTTCCTCCCATAATATTTTTATTCCATAGCTCAGACAATGAATACTCTTCTAGCCAATCTTCAAGTGTTTCTGTTTCTTGTCTATAAAAATAAGATTGGCGATTTTTGCGTTCGACAACAATAATATCTTCGGGTTCAAAACAATCAATTAACAGGGTTGATTGAGTGGCTAAGATAACTTGACTCTGAATAGAAACACTATTAATTAAACCACCGATGATATTAATCGCATAAGGATGTAACCCTAACTCAGGTTCATCTAAAATCAGAACATCCGGTAAATCAGTTTTTGGTTGTAATAAAAGGGCAACTAATGCCATTGTTCTCAATGTACCATCTGAGGCTTGATCAGCACTAAACGTTAAATCTGTCCCCCTTTCCCTCCATTGTAAAATAACGGCGTTATTGACGGGTTCTAAAACAAAATCGGCAAAAAATGGGGCAATTTGATTCAATGTATCGACGATTATTGTGTAGTAAATTGGTTCTGTTTCTTTGAGACGCAAGAGAAAGGGAGCTAAATTGGCTCCATCTTCTCGTAGATATCGGTTATCTTCTATATTCCATCGTTGTCTAATCCGAGCCGTTTCTGATGTGTTGTGAAACTGATAAACAGCACAACTTTGCATCAGTCTAAAAATGGTTCGAGCCGTGGGATTACCTGAATTGGCGATGTCAATTATTTGGGCTTCTCTGTGACCGGCATCCAATGAAATCCAATCTGCCAATCCATTAAATGTGTTACGGGAAAAGCGATATTTCTCTTCGGCAAAGATGAATGTATCTGAGGCAGCATGAAAAAGTCTAAAGAAGTAATCGTTCCGTCCAGTGTCTGTCTCAAAAAGAAGTTCTGACTCCATTTGTGGCGTGACGGATGCGCCATCAAACAACAAAGCATTGGCTCCTCCTGATTTGCCAACAAATAGTTGTAGTTGTCCAGGCGTTTGCATCATCCAACGTAACAGTTTAAAAAAAGAAATGAGGTTAGATTTTCCCGCACCATTCGCCCCAATTAAAATATTTATTGGCGCTAGTTGCAATTCCATGGCTTGAATAGATTTATACCCTTTAATTTTAATTTTTTTTAACATAATCTATCTCGGCATTAAATTAGACATTCGTTTAATGGTATTGGTATTTTATCCCCTAGTCCTTACCTGTATATCTTTTGGTGTAAGGGAGAGTTTCACTCTTATATTTTGCACGGACATGACTTGAGGTTTACTCATACCTATATGGCAGTGCAACAAAAGTTGAAATGATCACGGTCTAAAGTATAGCATTTCGTTTTGACCCAGATGCGACTAAACTCACCCCGATTAACGTCCCCCATCTCCACCGTATAAGGCAGATTAGAGTATGATAGAATCATCGTCAATACAACCATGAATGGGACAGGTTATTTCAATCGTCAATATGAAAGGCGGTGTGGGCAAAACAACACTCACCGTCAACTTGGGGACAAGCCTTGCTAAGGAACATGGGATGCGAGTCTTAATCGTGGATCTCGATACCCAGATTAATGCTACTCTTAGCCTGATCCCTCCCGTGCAATTTACGCAGCGCCGCAAAGAAAAGCGCACGCTACAACAATTAGTTAATCAAGCCTTTCAATCTCATTCGTTGTCATCCTCCGCCATTGAGGATGTGATTATCCCCAACATTTGTCAGGTGAATGGATTGAACTTGATCCCCGGTAATATCGAACTGTACAACGATTTCTTATTAGCCACCCAGATTTATGTACAAACCCATAGTAATCAGCAAGAATTTGAAAAAAGCTGGAATCATCTGGAAGATGGGTTAGTTAAACGGATTATTCAACCTGTGATTAAGAATTATGATTGGATTCTGCTGGATTTTCCGCCAGGAGATAATTTACTGACACGCAGTGGTATGATTGCCAGTGACTTTTATCTGATTCCCGCTAAGCCTGAACCCCTATCGGTTGTGGGAATGGGTATTTTGGAGGGTCGCATCAGAAAACTAAAGCAGAGCGATCGCGCTACACTCAATCTACTGGGTATTGTCTTTTCCTCCCTGGGTCATGCGACGACGATGGCGGCAAAAGTCAAGAAGCGAGTCCGTTCTGATTTTGGTGATGATAAAGTCTTTATCACCGAAATCCCCACCAATGTAGCCATTGCCAAAGCCGTTGATGAGTTTCAACCCGTTGTTCTTACTGAACCCGCTTCCACGGGTGCTAAAGCATTCACCGAGTTAACCAAAGAATTTCTCCACCGGATTGCCTAGTGTAAAGATGGGGAAATGGGGGAGATGGGGAAGACAAGATAGATTACTATAATAGACTATTGCCAAAAGCTAGGTAAAGTCCAGACGCAATACAGCGTTTATCATCTAGGTTGGCTGATACCTAACCGGGTAACGTTTCTCCAAGAGGATTTTATACATGGGATTTGTCATTGCCACAGTTAATATGAAAGGCGGCGTCGGAAAGACAACACTAACCGTCAACTTGGCAACGTGCTTGGCGAAACATCACCAAAAACGGGTTTTAGTGGTCGATTTAGATACCCAAATCAGCGCCACACTCAGCTTAATTGCCCCTCAAGATTTTGCTAAAGCCAGAAAAGGTAGACGCACGTTAAATCAGTTAATTGATAAGGCAATTCGCCCCCATCGTCACGGGAAATTGGTGATTCAGGATGTTATTCAATCTTACGTTTGCTCGTTAAAAGGACTAGACTTATTACCGGGAGATATCGATCTGTATGATGAGTATTTAGTCTCCGAAATGTTGCATCAAGAAGCCAGCCGCGAAGAAACGCCCAATTTTAGTCAGGTGTGGAATCGGTTTGAGAAGCTATTGATTAAAAGTATTTTGGAACCGATTATTGATAACTATGACTTTATTATTTTAGATTGCGCTCCTGGCTATAATCTTTTGACCCGTAGCGGTATTGTTGCCAGTGATTTTTATTTACTCCCGGCTCGTCCTGAACCTTTATCGGTTGTGGGAATTCAACTTTTGGAACGGCGGATTGCCAAATTGAAAGAGAGTCATAAATCGGGCAGTTCTCTCGACCTAAACTTATTAGGCATTGTCTTTATTTTATCAGGAGGATTGCTGGGTCGATATTATAAGCAGGTGATGAATCGGGTAACGGAAGATTTTACACCGACGCAACTGTTTAAGAATCGCATTCCGATGGATGTTAATGTGGCTAAAGCCGTCGATAGTTTTATGCCTGCTGTTCTGGCTTCTCCCAGTTCTGCGGGGGCAAAAGCGTTTATACGGTTAACCGAGGAATTTGTCCAAAAAATAGCTGCGTATAAGAACGAATCTGAGAATAACTCTAAGAAAATGAATTTGGCAAACTTGGAGTGATTTGTTATTGGTTATTGACCTAAAATGCCTGAATCCATTCTTTCACGTCGTACTCTGTCCAAATCCCATTTTGCCAATAGGGATCAGCTTCAATCAATTGGCGCACTGTGGCTTCATCTTCCGCTTCATAAATGCCAAACACTTTGGTCAAATCTTTGGTTGGACCAATCGTAATTAATACGCCAGATTCTTTTTGCTGAGTTAAACCATCCAGATGGGCTTGGCGATGAGGAGCGCGTTTTTCTAATACGTCCTCACAGTAGCTTCCCCAGATTACGTATTTAGGCATGACAAATCAACTGTGAACAAAGGACATAAGACGAATGACAAATGACACTTAACTTCTCAGGCTAACGCCAAATTTTTCCAACAAGGCGTCTCGAACTTTCTGGTGGGCTGATTCCACTTCTTTGTCCGTCAGCGTGCGATCGCCTGCTCGATAGATCAGCCGGAAAGCCAGACTCCGCTGTCCTTGTGGCACTCGTTCCCCGCGATATTCATCGAATAATTGCACCGATTCCAATAAGGTTCCGGCGGCTTTTTGGGTGGTGCGTTGAATGTCAGCGACTGAGACGGTATCGGGGACAAAGAAGGCAATATCTCGATCTGCTGCTGGAAATGTGGAGTAGAGGGAAAATCTGGGCGTCAAGTTTTCATCTTGGGCAAGAGCATTTAACATAACATTCAGATCCAACTCAAACCCATAAACTTCATCAGGTAAGCTCAATTGAGCTCTAAGCTGGGGATGCAGTTGTCCGAATCTGCCCAAGCGATCGCCTTGTATCCATAAGGAAGCTGTGCGCCCTGGATGCAGGCGCGAATCCTGGCGATCGGGTTGATATTCCACGGTTAAACCTAAACGCTCAAAGACGCTTTCGACAATCCCCTTTGCCTCATACCAACTCATCGGCGCCTCTTGTCCGCCTTTCGTCCATTTCCCCTGACTGGGATCGCCGCCCAAAATTCCCGCCACGCGATCGGTTTCGGCAAATCCGTCTTCGTCGCGCCAGAAGACTCGCCCGATTTCAAACCCATTTAATACTCCATTCCCTTGTTCGATATTGTACTGGGCTACTTCTATCAATCCCGATAGCAAGTTAGTCCGCAGGGCGGAATATTCGACAAATAGGGGATTCGAGAGGCAAATTTGCTCCTCTTTTTCTTCCGGTTTCACTAGGGAATATTGCAGCAATTCCGTTAATCCAGCCGCGCGGAAGGTTTCCCGAATCTTGCGGGTTAAAACCTGGTCAATCGATAGATAACCGGGTTCAGTTTTGGGGGGTAAATCTTCACAAAACTGATCATAGCCGTAGAGACGGGCAATTTCTTCAATCAGGTCAATTTCCCGTTCTAAGTCTCGGTAGCGATAGGGGGGAACCGTGACGCTCCATTTCACCGCTTCGTCGGATTCCATCGGCTGAAGTTGACATCCCAACGCCGTGAGAATGCGTTCAACGTCATCGGGCTGAATGTCACCAATCTCATCACCCAAATCCACCGGACCTAATACCTGATTCACACGCTCTAGGCGTAATTCAATCGAGCGCACCCAACTCTCTGGATCAGGGCGGGTATCGGCACTTTCTTGCACAATCGGCTTACCCTGGGCGAGTTCCTGAATTAACGCGATCGCTCGTTTAGCTGCGATACCCAATTCTGCTTGATTGACACCCCTTTCATAACGGGTGGATGCCTCAGTGCGTAAGCCTTGAGAGCGGGCTGAACGACGAATGGCGACGGGTTCAAAGAGGGCGGCTTCTAGAACCAGATTCTCTGTGCCATCATGGACTTCAGTTTCCTCTCCACCCATCACTCCTCCTAGCGCCACGGGGCGATCATTGGCTGTAATTAACAGAGTTTGGGATTGAAGGGTGCGAGATTGACCATCTAGAGTGGTTAAAGATTCGTCTTTATGAGCGAAGCGAACGCCGATGGTTAAGGATTTGCCGCCTGCTACTTGTTGTAAGCGATCGCGATCAAAGGCGTGAAGAGGCTGACCCCATTCCAACAGGATATAGTTGGTAATATCCACAACATTATTAATCGGTCGCACGCCTGCGGCTTGTAAACGCTGTTTTAACCACGTCGGCGACGGTTGAATTTTCACCCCTTCAATAACCGTACCGATGTAAGCGGGACAGGCTTTAGGGTCAGCAATTTTCAACGTCAACCCACCGGTTCCTTGAGGAATTGTCAGCTTTGGCGTTGCTGGCAGGTTCAAGGATGCCCCTGTCAGGGCGGCAACTTCGCGGGCAACCCCAACCATACTCAAAGCATCAGCCCGATTCGCCGTTGCCGTCAAATCCAGGATCACATCCGTGAGTCCGAGGAGGGGACGAGCATCACTCCCCACAGGTAAAGTCTGTGCCTCAAAGATGTGAATTCCTTCCGACTCTTTTTCTAAGCCAACTTCTGCCAAGGAACAAATCATGCCCTCGGAACGTACCCCCCGCAGTTTTGAGGAGCGAATTTTCACATCAACCGTTGGCAGGTAAGTGCCTACCGTTGCTACCGGGACATAAGCCTGTGCGCGAACATTAGCCGCGCCACAGACGATGGTGACAGGACCATTGGCGTCTCCAATATCGACTTGAGTAACTCTGAGCTTATCGGCATTGGGGTGGGGCTGCACATCCAGAACCTTCCCCACAACTACGCCATCGGCTAACTGTCGCTGATCCTCAATATCCTCAACCTCAAATCCAGCATTAGTGAGAATTTCCGCAATTTCTTGGGGAGCTAGGGTCACATCCACCAGTTCCCGCAGCCAATTTAAAGAGATACGCATTAATTTCTTGCTTGTACCGACCTCAGCTTATATGCAGTTCCGTTACTGTTATCTAACTATACCCGATTTGTTATTCGTCATTTGTCATACTCGCTTCCCTTGAGAAGCAAGCTACGTCTTATGTCATTTGTTGAAGGTGACTTACACTCTAATCGGGGCGGGTTTAGTGATATCACGGTGACAACCTTCCCGTTAATGGTAAAACCCGCCCCTACAGGCTCTCCCTCTGCTTCCCCCGCTCCCCCTGCTCCCCCTGCTCCCCCTGCTCCCCCTGCTCCCCCTGCTCCCCCTGCTCCCCCTGCTCCCTCTGCTCCCTCTGCTTGCCACACTTTACCGATTCTTCACAAGCACAGGAGAATCTTTATCAATACTTTACCCAAAAACGACTCAAATCAATGCGTTATTGCGGCATCTGTGTCTAAACGGTAGGGAAAATTAAGATATCCTGTAGATAGACAAGATTGCTTGCCAAGGCTTACCAAAGCGAGGTTGCATTCGGCGGTGCGTTTCCCACTAATGTCCACTATAGATCTTATAGATAAGCCGGGTGCTTCGATCACAATTGAGAAAGCTTTCGTCCTAACCCGGACAAACGCCCTATTGGTGATGCTGAATGAGCTACTGCCTAAATCCTGACTGTCCTCAGCCCAAAAATCCGCCGCACGCCACTACCTGTCAGGCGTGTGGTCATTCTATTATGTTGCGAAATCGCTATCGTGTGCTAAAAGCCCTCGGTCAAGGCGGATTTGGCGCTACGTTTTTAGCCAGAGATGAGTCTCTTCCTGGCAATCCCAGTTGCGTCATTAAACAACTTCGTCCCGCAACCACTACATCGCAGGTTCTGGAAATGGCTCAGAAGCTATTTGAGCGAGAAGCCAGAACCCTGGGTAAGATTGGCAATCATCCTCAAGTTCCCCGACTGTTGGATTATTTTCAAGACAATCACCAGTTTTATTTGGTACAGGAGTATATTAGTGGACTCACGTTACAGCAGGAAATTAAACAATGGGGTCCACTCTCAGAAGCTGGGGCTAAGCAATTTTTGAGTGAAGTTCTCCCCCTGATTAAATATATCCACAGCCAAGAGGTGATCCACCGGGATATCAAACCGGCTAATTTAATTCGACGAGAGCAAGACCGGAAACTAGTCTTGATTGACTTTGGCGCGGTTAAAGATGAAGTCAACCAAGCCGCCGTTGCCAATACTTCTGATCAAACCGCCTTGACAAATTTTGCTATTGGTACTCCCGGTTTTGCTCCGCCGGAACAAATGGCATTGCGACCCGTTTATGCCAGTGACATTTATGCCCTAGGCGTGACTAGTGTGTATTTGCTCACCGGGAAATCACCAAAAGATTTAGATTACAATCCCTCAACCGGTGAAATGGTCTGGCGCAAATATGTCCAAGTCAGCGATCATTTTGCTAATGTTTTGAAAAAAATGCTGGAGGCTTCTGTTCGCCATCGTTATCAAACAGCAGAAGAGATTCTCAGAGCCCTAGATTTAGAACCTTATTTTGATAGTTTGGCTCAAGGCTTGGCAACGCCGACCTCTGGGCTATCGAATCCAAATGGCAATTCCCTTGAATCTAAAGAGGTAGACTCGCCCAGTTCTCCTTCATCGGCAACCCAGAAGTTAGCGGCGGCGATTCGCAAGCGCCGTGAACGACGAGAACGCAGCCGTCCGGGTTCTCCCCACACCATTGGTAATGGCAATCCCCACAGTAACTTTATATCTGAGTCAGTGACAGCCATTCATAAGGGGGATATCCCATCGAGCCAAAGTTTTGCCGCCAGTAAACCCAAAAAGCTTGATGCTAATGGTGTTTTAACGGCATATATGAAAGGTCGGAGAGATTTTGCTGCTCATGATTTAACTGGGTTAGATTTGCAAAAATCGGATTTGTCAGGCGGAATTTTTTACCAGTCAAAGTTAACTCGGATTAATTTACAAGGCGCTGATTTATCCAGTGCTGATTTTGGTCAGGCAAGTTTAAATCGAGCGAATTTGCGAGATGCCAATTTAGGACGGGCTTATTTGAGCAATTCGGATTTAGAGGGGGCAGATTTACGCGGGGCAGATTTAAGTTTTGCTTATCTGAATCATGCCAATCTTAAGGGGGCGAATCTCTGTGGTGCGAATCTTGCCAATGCCAAAATTACGGAGGAACAGTTAGCCTTAGCTAAAACTAATTGGGCAACAATTATGCCGAATGGCAAGCGAGGTCTTTGGTCTTGACAACTCCCATCGCGCTCAAGCGAGGGATTCTTCTTTCGTTGTTCAACGCCTTACGCCTCTACAAGCTCCCCCCGCTCGCCATAGTTCAACGCCTTACGCCTCTACAAGCTCCCCCCGCTTCCCCATACTCCTTGTCTGGAAAAAAGTAGTGACAATCCCCTGGGGATCTGATAACAAATATTGGTGGCGGTGATAGGTAAAACTGGGCGATGTGAGACATCCTTGTGGAGAATGCTCACAACTCCCATAATCAAAACCTTCCTCCCCTGTTTCTGATATCCCCTACCTATCTTCTGATTAGGGTGGGGAGTTAGGACTGTTCTTTTCAAGTGTTGCTGGCTTAACAGGTAGTATCTTGGTGGATAATCGTTATTTTATTTATGAAGTCGTCGGTTTGCGTCAGAGTGCAGCCACCGACACCCTCAGCTACCCGATTCGTCGGAGTAGTTCTGCATTTATCAGAGTTCCGTACAGCCGCATGAACCAAACGATGCGGCGAATTTCTCAATTAGGGGGCAAGATTGTCAGCATACAAGCCCTAACTCCTGACACAGAGCAAGAGAGTTCCTTCGCTTGGTGGGTAGAAATTGTCACCGCAGAACCTGCGGTCACTTACTACTTTGGACCTTATGATAGCCCTGAAGAATCCGCGTCTTATGAAGCAGGTTACATTGAGGATCTAGAACTTGAGGGCGCTCAAGGGATCGCCGTGACGATTAAATGGTGCAAGCCCGAAAATTTAACAATTTTTTAAGCTTTCTGGGTTAGATCCCGTCAATTTTCACCAGAATCACGGTGATATTGTCCCGTCCGCCTTTTTCTTTGGCGGCGGTAATTAGGTTAGCCGCGATCTCTTCGCCATCCCCATTGGACTGGAGATGGGACGCGATCGCGGTGTCAGAGAGTTCCTCAGTCAGCCCGTCGGTACAAAGGAGCAGCCAATCTCCTGAGTGAATCTCCATAGACTCTACATCAACGGACTGTAAGTCCTTGCGACCTAGACACTGAGACAAAACATGACGCCAGGGATGCATTCGCGCCTGTTCTGGAGTCAGATCCCCAGCTTTCATGGCGCGTGCTACCCAGGTATGGTCGTCAGTCATTTGCTCGAGTTTTAATTGTCGCCATCGATAGAGGCGAGAATCACCAACATGAGCCAGCCAAGGCTGACCTTTACGGAACATGACGACGACAGCCGTCGTGCCCATATCTGCCCGTTCGGGATGCTTTTTTTGATCCTCTAAGATTGCCTGATTGGCGTCGTAGAGGGCTTGTTCCAGTAACGCTTCCGAAGGGACTGAATCTAGCCATTGCTGCTCTAAACGAGCCTGAATGACCTCAGTAGCCAGTTGGCTGGCTTCTTGTCCCCCGGCATGACCGCCCATGCCGTCGGCGACAATGAAAAAGCGTCCCTTCGGATCGATGTAGTAATAGTCCTGGTTTACGGTACGAATTAAGCCCGGATCAGTGAGACCCGTGAAGCAACATTTCATAAAGTTTGTGCTGGCGTCAAGAACCTTATGGGATTTATAACATGCGATCGAACCGGTCGAGCCTTCGGAGTAAACGAATTAGGGCAAAAGCGATCGCGGCGGCGACTAACGCCACAACTAATGCCAGCCCGGCTTGACCATTAACAAATAAGATCGTAGCTGACAATGTGAATGCACTGAGTAGTAACGCATAGTTTGTTCCTATCTGAATGCTACTCATGCGGCGTAAGATCCGATCAGATTCAATAGAACGAACCCGTAGGCGTATATCTCCCCGTTCTAATTTTTCAATCGTATCCTCAATCCGCCGAGGTAATCCCAACGCCGTACTACTCACTTGAGCCGCTTGGCGTCCCAATTCATTTAAGAAGCTATTGCCCTCAGGGCTATTACCGTTAGTCATGATTTGCAGAGCAAAAGGTTTTGCCACTTCCATAAAGTTAAATTCTGGGTCTAAGCCCTTGCCCACTCCTTCCAAGGTGGAGAAGGCTCGCATCACAAACGTGAAGGTTGCCGGAAAGCGAAAGGGTTGGCCGTAGGCAATTTCATAGAGATCGTCGCTAATTTCACTCACCGACTGTTGTTCAAAGGGCTTATCCATAAAGTGATCCAGCATATACTGAATCGAACGCCGCACTGGACCCATATCATCAACGGTCGACAGGGCACCCAACGCGACTAGAGACTCGACCACTCGAGTAGCATCTTTTTGGGCAACGCCAAAAAGCGTCTGCATCAACTCTTCCCGGACATTTGCCTTAATCCGCCCCATCATGCCGAAATCATAGAAGATCAGTGATCCTTCCGGACTAACCGCAATATTACCGGGATGGGGATCGGCATGAAAGAAACCGTCATTGAGCAACTGCTGAAGATAAGCTCTTGCCCCAAGTTGAGCCAGAAGTTTCCGATCCAATCCTGCGGCTTCTAATGCCTCGTAGTGACTAATCTTAATTCCTGGAGCATACTCTAGGGTTAAGACTCGATTTGAGGTATACCGCCAATAGACACGAGGAACTTTTACCCAATTATAGGTGCGGAAATTGCGGCGGAAGGTATCGGCATTGCGACCTTCACTAAGATAATCAATCTCTTCCCAGAGAATGCGACAGCATTCTTCATAAATGCCCATCCAGTCTCGACCTCGACCCCAATCGGGGTGATTTTGGAAGTAACGGGCAATCCCCTTGAGAATTTGTAGGTCTATCGTAAACAGTTTCTGCAAGCCCGGTCGTTGTACCTTGACCACGACCTCTTCTCCACTCTGGAGTTGAGCTTTGTGGACTTGTCCTAAACTGGCTGCTGCTAGAGGAATCGGATCAAAATTGCCAAAGAGTTCACTTACAGATTTCCCTAAATCTTTCTTGACAATTGCCTCAACTTGATCGTAGTTAAAAGCGGGGACGCGATCCTGTAGTTTAGACAATTCCTCTACATATTCACCAGGGAATAAGTCAGACCGGGTTGAGAATAGCTGTCCCACCTTGATGAAGGTCGGACCTAACTCTAAAAATGTATCTCGAATCCAGATTGCCTGTGTCTTACGACGAGCCGCCTGTTTTGCCTCGGTTATGCCCCCTGGATAGCTCCAAGGTTTGCCGTTGAGCCACAATTGGAAGAGTAGGGTTAAAACAAATGCCCAAATATCAATGAATCGCCGTTGTCGGGAATAGTTTTCCCGATTCCAACGATATGCCTTGTCTTGGTTTATCCCTCTTAGGGAACGTTGGCTAGACACCTGGCGTTCCTTATATTGCTTGAGGTTGACAGAGTTATCAGAAACAGCAGACACCTAGATTCCTGAATGATGGTCTCCTCTTAATCTTAATAAAAATTCAAAATCTTTGAAAGCTAAGAATACGCTAAGCGAACAGATGTTACCTGTGAACCAACGGCTGAAGGGAGCAGGGAACAGGTTACAGCCAACAGAATATATCACAGATTGCTATGGGATTAACATACTGACGCTAAGCGTGCAGCATGACTCTAAATACTAACCAGCTAAAATATCCTGGAACTCCTGTGCTCCTCAGTTTCCCGGCTTACATGGAGATGGTCAATTTGCTTGCTCAACCTGAAAACACCTACCTCCAGCATCTCTCAAATTAGGTCACTGATTTATTGCGGTAGAGCTGTAACTCAGTCCGCAAGCGAGCAATTTCAGCTCGCAACTCGTCAATAGTAGCTTGTAGATCAATGGATTGAGAGCCAGTCGATACGGTAGTACTTGAATACTGATCGCCCATGGCGATTTCCATCTCCTGTTGTGCCCTTTCCATGACTTGCTCAGTAAACTGTTGCAAATGCTCGCGCTGTTCAGCATCAAATTTGCCAAGTTCGCTCAGAGCATTGGTTAAGGCGTCTTCTACGCGATCGCCCATAGTTTGAGCTAGCGATCGTCCGACAAAAAAAGCATGAATGACTGGATTGCTCATGGGGAAGATGTTTTGGGTATCCGTAACAAATTATAACGTGATTATCAACAGTGACACAGAAGCCGCAGAGCAGGGGAAGTAGAGATCTAAGGCGTGGAACTATGGCAAGCAGGGGTGCGGGGGTTAGAAGCGGCCACTAAATATCTGGACACTTCTGGACATTTCTTCCTGATTGGGTAATAATACTCAGGTACTCTATATCAGTAACG
>NZ_JBKHUP010000047.1:0-60794 GCF_046565525.1 Coleofasciculus sp.
TAAATTCAATCGGGGTTGACCAGATTGAATTTACCTTGGGGGAGTCCAATGTACCCCCACCCTACTTCACTCCGTTTCGTTGAGGATGGAGTTCTATAGCTCCCCCAATCCCCCACGTTTTGATAGCAACCGCCATAGCGGTTAGGAGACATCATTTTTTAGAGACGTTGCATGCAACGTCTCTACTTCGGGTGACGGCTGTGTTTACACGTCCGCTATGCAAAGCGTGCAGTAGACTAAAAAGCAGATACCAATTACTGCCCTGGAACCTTGGAGCCTTCTTTTACTAGTCTCTAAGCGCTTTCGGCAGCAAGCTGCTTTGGTAGATAACCCAACTCTTCCAGTTTTTGCAGCACTTTGGCGACACTCTCCGATAACTCCTCCTGATCAGTACGGCATTCCACTTCTGGGTTGAGGGGGGGTTCGTAAGGATCGTCAATTCCGGTAAACCCTATAATTTCTCCAGCGCGGGCGCGTTTATATAATCCTTTGACATCTCGTTCTTCACAAGTTGCCAGAGGAGCATTGACGTAAACTTCTAAAAAATCACCAATTTTTTGGCGTACCTCTTCTCGAATCTCACGGTAGGGCGAGATAGCCGATACCAAGACAACTACACCATTGCGGGTAAGTAGGTGGGATACAAAACCGATGCGACGGATGTTCTCGTCGCGGTCTTCTTTGCTAAAGCCCAATCCTTTGGTGAGATTCTGGCGAACGATATCGCCATCTAACACTTCTAGCTTACATTCCTTGTCTTGCAAGGTTTTGGCTAATGCTTGGGTAATCGTAGTTTTACCCGCACCACTTAGACCTGTGAACCATATTGTTACACCGCGCTGATTCATAATTATTTCTGTCGCTGTCCTAAAACCTACTGTAAGTACAACTGTTCCTGTTTTCTCAGGTGAAACACTAATCGTCAAGCTTCTGTTTTTTGGAATAACAGATTGTTTGCTGATCAGGCTTAGATTTTAACCTAAGTCCAGGACTTGACAATAGTTTAACTCTGTTGTGCCACAAGTCTCCCCGGATCAAAGACGCGCCATGGCACATCTATACATGGCTTCTCCTGCTTCCTGTGCGATCGCAACACCCGAAAACGTTTCGAGCAATTTATAATCGAGAGGCGCATATTGCTGCACCAATTAGCCCAACCTGGGGATTGGTCACAATATGAACCGGAACCTTTTCCAACAGGGAACTAACCCGACCTTTTTCAGTAAAAGTTCGCACAAAAGTACCATCCTGCATCAAGGGCAAAATCTTAGCCGCAATCCCGCCAGCAATATATAGCCCACCGTAGGGTAAGAGTTTGATCGCCAGATTCCCCGCTTCAGCACCATAGGCTTCCACAAACATTTTTAAAGTCTGTTCACTGAGGCTATCGCTCTTGTGCAACGCCGCTTTAGAAATCTCCGCCGCCGGATCAACGCTTTTCTCACTGCGTCCCATTTCTCGTTCCCAGGTTCTGACGACTTGGGCAATTTCTGGGGATTCGTGGGCAAATTGCCGATCTCTCAAAAACTGGTAAATGGCAACAATTCCTTGACCGGAAACGACTCGTTCAGCGGAAATGCGCTGGATATCGTATTTCTCGCGTAAATATTGTAAAAGTTGGAACTCCAGTTCAGTGCGGGGGGCAAAATCAGCATGTCCGCCCTCAGAGGGAAAAACCTGATACCTGTCCTGGTTCTGAATCAGAAATCCTTGTCCTAAACCTGTACCCGCACCGAGTAGCGCAATTGGCGCCTCGGATTGGGGAGTAACCGATTGTAGAGTACATACATCGTCCGAGTCTAAACCGAGAATCCCGTAACCAACCGCCGCAAAATCATTGATTAGAGTGACTTTGGCGATTGCGAGTTCTTCCTCTAAGCGTCTGGCGTCCAGTACCCACGCCAAATTGGTCAGGTTGGAGGTATCATTGACCACAGGACCTGCGATCGCAAAACAGGCTTTTTCGATGGTCAGTTGCCGCTGTAGCTTTTGTCCCGCTTCCGATAGAAACCTCTCGACGATCGGTACTAAGTCTGGGAAATCACGGCTAGGATAACGGGTTTCATGAAGAACCTGCAACAATTGAGAGTGTTTTTCCTCCACCAGTCGCAAAATCGTTTTAGTCCCGCCGATATCTCCTGCCAGTATTAATGTCATAGAATCTTAACTTTAATTAAATCGAATTACCTTCTCAGTTTGACTGAGGTGGGATGTATCCCCGTTGAGTTCCATCACCCATTTTTCCCCATGACCCACGAGTTTGACTAAACAGCATAAAGTCGCGTTCACTTCGGGTTGACCCCCAACTAATCCCCAGGTCGCACCGACGACTGAGGCACCATGACCTACTAATAAGATATCGTCTGTGAATTCTGTGGTCAGTCGGCGTGCTGTTTGAGCGGTGCGTTCTAGCACCTTCTCGTTGGTTTCTGGATAGTGAGCGATGACGCGGGAGGTATAACCCGAATCAATACAGGGAAAGCGCTTTTGCATTTCCTCAACAGACAGTCGTTCTGGCTCCGTTTGCATCCATTCCGGATTCAGCCATTCACTCAAACCCGCCTCTATCTTAATGGGTAAGTCCAGAATCTGAGCGATTTGGTTCGCTGTTTGTACCGTTCGCAAAAACGGTGAGGCGAAAATATGCTTGATGGTCTCACCGCTTAACCGTTGACCTAATTCCTGTGCTTGACCAACGCCATCTTCCGATAAAGGGGGATCGTAAGGACGTTGAGCTGTGTTAAACCACTCCGGGTTAACGAAGTCGAGGCGATTTCCGTGTCGGGCAATCCAGACGGTTTGAGTCATGATATAAATAACCGATAATACAAAAAATCCAGGAAAACCGCTCGCCATAGCGCCATAGCACATCAAGAACCTGCGCTCTTGCTCTCTAAGAAGGGCGGGTTTAGTGAGGTTAGAGGTTTTCTCCAAAACGTTATCAGTAAAACCCGCCCCTACAACCCTGCACCCCTGTCTTCCTTTTTAGATGAACGGCTTTTGATTAAGATATGTTACAATATTTAACGAAGTGTTGGATTGTGGCAGATAACTTATGAAATAGGCAGAGGCAAAAACAAACAAATCGGATAGCCAGCCCTAAAGTTGGATTATGGATGGGGGATTTGACTTACCCTCTTCATCCATGTTTTGAGTTTTCTAATCAATCTATTCTCCCCCTATTGAAATAAAAATTAACATTTCTCTCATAGAGAAGCGTTCACCCAAGCCTGAGGTGAACCCTCCTGAAAAGGAGCTTAGTTGCTTGAACTTCACTCATGATATAGCGATCGCTATGAAAACTGCTCAGACCTCTACAGACCTTGTTCGGACTTACCTCCAAGAAATTGGTCGTGTACCTCTATTGACCCACGAGCAAGAGATATTATACGGAAAACAAGTACAGCGTTTAAATGCCCTAGAGCAAATCAAGGAGTCGCTGTTTGAACAATTGGGTTACGAACCAACGCTGTGTGAGTGGGCGAAAGCCTCGTCCCTATCGGAAACTGAGTTACAAGCGTGCATTAGGGCGGGTCAAGTCGCTAAGCGCAAAATGGTAGAAGCCAATTTACGTCTGGTGGTTTCCGTGGCGAAGAAGTATATCAAGCGCAATGTAGACTTGCTGGACTTGATTCAGGAAGGTACAATTGGTATGCAACGGGGTGTAGAAAAATTTGACCCGACCAAAGGGTATCGTTTCTCCACCTACGCCTACTGGTGGATTCGCCAAGCCATTACCCGTGCGATCGCAGAAAAAGGACGAACGATTCGCTTACCGATCCACATCACAGAAAAGCTCAACAAAATCAAAAAAGCCCAACGCCAACTCTCCCAGCAGCTAGGGCGTGCAGCCACCGTATCGGAATTGGCGACAGAATTAGACCTGACACCAAAGCAAGTCCGGGAGTACCTGGAGAAAGCGCGTCAACCTCTGTCGTTAGATCTACGGGTTGGCGATAATCAAGATACGGAACTCGGAGAACTTCTCGAAGACAGCGGACCTTCGCCAGAAGATTTTGCCACCTATTCAGCCATGCAAGTCGATCTGGAGAAGCTGATGGCGGATTTGAGCGAGCAGCAACGTCAGGTATTAATGCTACGCTTTGGTTTAGTCGATGGTCAACCCATGACACTCGCCAAGATTGGCGATAAACTCAAAATCAGCCGTGAACGAGTCCGACAAATTGAACGGGAAGCCCTGTCTAAGCTTCGCAAGCGCCAAGCCGAAATGCGCGAATATATTGCAGTAAGTTAGTTTGTCTTATGTCTTATGTCTTATGTTTTGTGGGACAACCCAATAGGTGAGGTTCGGTTCCAACTACCTGATGATCAACAGTCCCTTGTTAAATTAAATGACAGATAGAGAGCTATTGCTCGGAGGTAAACGGTGAACAAGCAATCTGATCGCGAACCAGAATTTTTTGACGGCAATGGAGACAATAATCTTTTGTGGGAGTACGTACAATCCCTGAGTCCAGAAACCGTTTCCCATTTATCCAAACCCACCTCGGCTGATGTGTTTCAGGTCATCGAACGTAATGTGATGGGATTGTTGGGGAATATTCCTTCAGACCACTTTGATGTCACCATTAATACTAGCCGCGAGAATCTCGGACGTTTATTAGCCTCAGCAATGGTCAGTGGTTATTTTCTACGTAACGCTGAACAACGCATGACGTTTGAAAAGTCTCTGCAAAAGACCGATTCCTCCGGCAGAGAGTAAGCCCTGAAGTAAAGGATGATTGGTTTAACTAGGGGAAAAACCCCTCCCTAGAAGTGTAGACCTCTGAGTCGGGGCGGGCGCGAGTTACATCTGTTGTAGAACCGAAAAGATACTCGTGAAAAGAGCCCCTACACACGAGAGGCGCCACAAACCCCGATTGTTCTCATTGTCCTTGGCAGGTTCACTGTCAGGCGTACAATCTAGGTATTGCATCTAAGTTACCCATGCGTGAAGCCTCTACGCCCTTACCTCACAAAATCATTGGTGTTGCCGTTATTCGGAATGACCAAGGACAAATTTTAATTGACCGCCGCCCTGCTCAGGGGTTACTAGGTGGATTATGGGAGTTTCCTGGCGGCAAAATTGAGCCAGATGAAACTGTGACAGACTGTATTAAGCGGGAAATTCGGGAAGAATTGGGAATCGAGATCGAAGTAGGCGATCGCGTAATCACGGTTGATCATGCCTATAGCCATTTTCGGGTGACGTTGATGGTTCATCACTGTCGTCATCTGTCTGGTGTCCCCCAAGCCTTAGAATGCGATGAAATCCGTTGGGTAACTCTAGAGGAAATTGACCAGTTTCCGTTCCCCAAGGCTAATAGTCAGATTATTACAGCATTGCGTCAAGAGGCTGAGGGCTAATTCAGCTATTCATGGCATATCCTGATGATTGCCCATAATTGCAAGGCTTTAACAGCAAAGGTTTCAGGCATTTTCCTTGGTGTTCAACCAGACATGATATCATTACTATTCAATACTATTCAATTAAAATTCAGAGTAGGAAGCACTACAACAAGAAGGAAAAGGAAGCCATTCCTATGACTCTCAAAGAGCTAAAACAACATCTGTTAGCCCTAAGTCCGTCTGAAAAGGTAAAAGCCATTCAACTACTCGCTCAGAGCTTGGGTAATACTTGGCAAGGAATCGAGAAAACTCCTGGTGTTTGTGGTGGAGACGCTCGTATCATCAATACTCGAATTCCGATTTGGGTTCTCGTGGAAGCTTGTCGCCTTGGATATAGTGATTATGATCTCCTGAAGAGCTATCCAACCCTTTCTGCCGCCGATATAGCCAATGCTTGGGCTTATGCACAAGCCTACCCTGATGAAATTGAATGCGCCATTCAACGCAACGAAGCGGCATAGTTTATGGCACGTTTTTATGCCGATGAGCAATTTCCTTATAATTTTTTACTTTAATATTGCAAAAAAGCCAAGTAAGCTAGGCATTATTAACCATATATTTAGCTTGAGAAAGGATTGACATTATAAAATATTGTCGAATAATATCTAACTTTTCGCTCTGAGATCGCTTATGCTGCTGCACTGGTGAGGTCAGAGCTATTTGCAATGGTTAACATTCCTAGTTCGAGTAGTAGTCACTACTGCACCAGTTCCTCTACGGGCATTGAAACCACGACTTTTAAGTTCCGTTACAAATTTATTCGCCTTTGAGCGGTTGTAGAACGAGGCTACTGTGATTTGATTAGCAGCATTAGCGTAAGCATCACAGCAGTAATACTTGCGAATTCTTTGCAAATTTGAGTCAGTATAATTCACATAAACACGATACCATGTATTCGTTCCACCTGCACTGATATCGCCACAGAAACTCATAGGAAAATCAAATGCCGAAGTTTTTTTAATCGTATTACTTTCAATTTTTTCTTGAGGAGTAAATAATTGAAATAGTCCATAGCCTGTCACAATCAGAAAACTAGCAATCGTTGAAAATATCAACCTTTTTTTGCTAAAGAACTTGGGTCGCTGGTGTTTTTGCAAGGCGATAAGGATCTTTCGCTTAATTTCTTCTTCGTCATTCCTCATCACAATTTCCTTCCCTGGCTATAGCTGCTTTAATTTTTTCACCGATTTGCTTTTTTTCTTTTGGAGTCAAACTCTTGGATTCTGAATCAACATTAATCCGGGATTTTTTAATGCCTTCGATAGACTTGAGTAAATTAGTTAGTTCGATCTGTTTTTTTCCCTGGCGTGCAACTCTCATAGCCGCGTCAATCACGGCATTTTTAATATCGCGACCGCAAACATCATCGACTTTAGCTAGTTCTTCAACTAACACATCTTTTGCTTTTGGCATTTTGAGGGGAAGATGTTTCTCCCAAATTTTTTGACGACAGATTTCATCTGGCATGGGAAAGTTTACATGGCGCACTCGCGTTTCAAACGCTTTATCATAATTTTGAACTAGATTAGTAGAAAAAATGACAACTCCGCGAAATCGTTCTAAGCATATAAGTAACTGACTCCGCATGGAGTTAATGGCTTGCTCAGAACCTTGAGAGACGTTAGTTAATCGTTTAGAAAGTAAGGAATCAGCTTCATCGATAAACAGCAAGGCATTTTCTCTCTCGGCTGCCATAAAAATTGCCTCAACATTTTTTGGTCCTTCGCCATGATACATACTCTCAATTTGAGCGTAACTGGCAACTAAGATATGACGGTTAATTTTAGAGGCGATCGCGTGTGCTGCCAAGGTTTTTCCGGTTCCCGGTTTTCCATGAAAATTGAGCGCAGTACGAGGAAAAGGTTCAATTTGCCGCAATCCCCACTCATCGAAAACTTTGGACTCTAACTGAATTAAGTCAACAGCCAAAAGCAAGTCTTCTTCTACTTCATTGGGAACGACTAATTGCTCGAAGGTAAATAAAGGTTTGCTAGCTTTGTATTTTTTTGCGCGTTCTTCAGGGGACAGATTGTAGTCATATTTTTTATCCGCAGAATCGCTAGATGCAGCAGATAGTTTTTGGCTGTTTCTTTGTATTTCAGATTTAGTCCCTACGATAAGCTGGATAGTTTCAAGATTGGTTTCTTCCAGTAGCTTAGTGACTGCGTTTAAAAGTCTGGATCGACAAAGCGCAGCGACAGTTTCAGGGACTTGATTGGGAATACCATTTACAAAAAGAGAAGGAACTTCATTCATATACGGTAAAACCTATAATTATGTCAATTGTTTGTGGTTCTATATCCAAACTACAAGTTCTTTTCTGCTGTAGCCATGAGCCTCTTTTATTTTATTATCAACAGAGTCTCCGCTTTCAATATTTTTTTGCACCGTAAAGCCTATTTTCTATCTATCTTTTATGGATTTATGCTCATTCTTAACCATCAAATAGTCGGATTTTCTAAACCAATTTACTAAGCTCTGTAAAGTTAGGTAGCAAAAGTAAACAGTTACATAAAATCCGGCAGAAAATACAGACCATAAATCCATTGTTTATGTCCATTCTAATAAAAAAATGTTTATTACCAAAATGCTACTTCATTGAAAAGGTGTGCATTTCGTATTTTTAAATCCACGGAACCTGCCTCAATACCTCTAGCATCATGAATTTCTTCTTTTTGTGTATTGAAAATGCCCTGAGCGTATTTATAATTTCCAGTGTCAATCGCTTGTTTTACAGTAAATGCAAGATACTCTCTATCTTTTAGATTTCTGCGATCATTTTCAATTATCAAATAAGCAAACTTTTTAAACCAATATGCTAGTTTTTCTAGAGTTAGGCTTGCAAAGTAAACACCTACATAAATTCCGGCGTTAACACCCGCCCATACAGCAGCCCATAATAGCAGTGATAATGGTTCCATTATTTCCTCCTTATTCCACTATAATTACATTTTTGTCACCAAAATTATCCAGCAACTCTTCGTCCAATTTAATAGCCACTAGCTGCCGACCATAAGGTTTACCAGCAGAATCACAAACTAATTCATTATTTTTATCTAGAAACATTTGGACGATATGATGACCTCGGTGATGAGGTTGACTTAGTATAGCCCCTCTCTTTATCCTGGCATCATTGGGGCGATTGCTTACGAAATAAGTGATTGCCTCTTCATAGGTTATCAATGGTATAATGTCTGGTAATGTCAGAATGTCGCGCCATAACTCGCCCAATTGAGCAAATATATCCTGATTAAATTTATGATTTGGAAATTTTTTATTTCTTAATTTAACAAAAATTAACTCTCGACCATCAAAAGTTTGTGCCAGTTTTTTATCTAAATACTTTGCAACTAGCTGGCGACCATAGGGAGTACCATCTTTACGACAAATAGTCCGGTTATGTTGGTCTAAAAATACCTGCCCCAAGATTTGACCTTCAACGTGTTCTTGACGAATAATTACACCTTTGTAAACAGTAAAGTCGGCTGGGCGATCGGTCTCAAAAAAAGTCATCACTTGCTCAAAAGTTACGGGTGCCTGTATTTCCGGCATTGCCAGAATTCGCGGCAACCATTCATTGAACCGAGCAGCTATTCGCTGTTCATCCTCGCGAGTTATTTTTTTATCTCTATCAGAGGAGTCCTTACGAAACCAGTTTACCATAATTGCATAATTTCCCTTATGAGCTAAAGTCGTTAGTCTTAAAAATTGCTATCTAACAAGGAATTACAAATGATTTGTAAAATCGTTTCACTATTCAAACTCAACTCTACCCTTAACCCAGGAATGGATACAGAGAGGTTTTTAGGTATTTTTCAGATTCACAAAATAGCTATATAACTATCATTGTGGCACGCCTTTTTTATAGCGGCAAGCTTAATTAGGTTAATTTAGTGTAGAATGATAACTTGATTGCAAATTTTATTTGGCGTAAAAAAGAGTAATTTAGTCGCTAAAAGTGAAAAAGAGTGTAATATAGTGTAATGCTAGACTCAAATCCACTTTCAGCTATGGATGTTCAAGAAGTCTTAAACTGGACGGATAACTTGGTGTTCTCAAAAACGGGAAAACATCTCGACTCTCTGCAAAAGGCTGTAGTTGAGGGGACTTGGCAGCGGCAAAAATACCCAGAAATTGCTAGGAATTGCAACCGTACTCACGATCGCATCAAACAAGTGGCAAGAGAATTATGGCAGTTAATATCGGCAGAGTTGGGAGAAGATGTTAGGCAATCTAATTTTCGAGCTATTTTAGAACAAGTAGAATTTTCCAATGTCTTATATTTTGGTTCTGGTGATGGCGTAAAAATCGGTGACATTAAATTCTGTAAAGGAGATTGCCCTAATCCCACAGCAAAAAACCGATCGCGCCCCTCAAACGCCACCAGTACCCAACCTGAAAAACGCCATGATTTAACCGAAGCACCGGAATGCGATCGCGTCTACAACCGCACCACAGAACTAACCACCCTCAAACAGTGGATACTCCAAGAAAAAATCCGCATTGTCACTATCTTTGGATTGCCTGGTATCGGCAAAACCACCCTTGCTAGAGAACTCGTCGAACAAATTAAAGATAATTTTGATTATATCCTCTGGTGCAACTGTACTGAAACCCTGACGCTGAAATGCCTACAAACTAACTTAATTCAGTTTTTTCCCCAAGATAGAGAAACCAAACTCCCCTCCCTAATTGACTATCTGCGATCGCATCCCTGCCTAATCATCATCGACGATCTCCAAGAACTATTTACCCCTGGAGAATTAGCAGGCACATATCTGCCAGACTGTGAAAATTACAGCAAATTCTGGCAACAAATGGCGCGAACACCTCACCACAGTTGCTTCCTACTCATAAGTTGGGAAAAACCCACAGAAATTGCTAGTTTAGAAGGAGAAAACCGCCACTGCCGCACGTTAAAACTTGGTGGTTTGGCAGATTCAGCGGCGGAACTCTTGACGGACAAAGGCTTAACCGATGAGGATAAATGGTTGGAACTTATCAAACGTTACGGCGGTAATCCCTCCTGGTTAAATATAATTGCCTCTACTATCCAAGATTTATTTAACGGTAGCGTTCATCGCTTCTTATCCTATCCCAGTCTATTTTTGGGAGACTTAGAACCCAGATTACAGGCACAGTATCAACAGTTATCTGAATCGGAGAAAATGGTAATGCTTTGGTTAGCGCACCAAAATGCGGCAGACATTTCCCACAAACCCGCAGAATTAGCGTTGTCTGATTCCGATTTTTTGAAGGCGGTACAGTCTTTGAGAAAACGGGGTTTAATTGAAAAAATAACCGATAACGGAGAATCGCTGTTCGCTGTTCAAGCTTTAGTTAAAGCGTATGTGAAAGAGATATAGACTTGCATTCTCCTAACCGGGCGCCTGTGTCGGGGTTCACTTTCACGACTAGCTTTTCGGTTGCACAAGGGATGTGACTCGCGCCCTTACTACGAACGGGAAGGGCTCGCATCCCTTACTACGAACTACGAACAAAACCGCAAACCGCGATAAACTAAACCAGAGAGCATCTAGAGTAACCACAGTTGAGTTGTCATGACCAATCGCCTTGCCCAATGCCAAAGCCTTTATCTGCGTAAGCATGCGGAAAATCCCATCGATTGGTGGCCCTGGAGTGATGAAGCGTTATTCACCGCCAAGGCAGACAATAAGCCGATTTTCCTGTCGATTGGTTACTCAAGCTGCCACTGGTGTACGGTGATGGAAGGGGAAGCTTTTTCTGATCCAGCGATCGCGCAGTACATGAATGCTAATTTCTTACCGATTAAGGTAGACCGCGAAGAACGCCCGGATATTGATAGCATTTATATGCAGGCGTTGCAGATGATGACCGGTCAAGGGGGTTGGCCCCTAAATATCTTTCTGACGCCAGATGATCGAGTTCCCTTTTACGGTGGTACTTATTTCCCTGTCGAACCACGCTATGGGCGTCCGGGCTTTTTACAGGTATTACAAGCAATTCGCCGCTTCTATGATGTTGAAAAAACCAAGCTGCAAAACTTTAAAGCAGAAATTCTTGGTCATCTGCAACAGTCGGTTATCCTCCCCGCCTCAGGACAACTCACGGCTGAGTTACTCCACCAAGGGATGGACAAGACTATCCAAATTGTGGCTAGTGGGAGTTATGGACCAAGTTTTCCCATGATTCCTTATGCGGATTTAGCATTACGGGGAATTCGCTTCGACAAGACGACAGACGTTGATGCTTACCAAGCTTCGCGATCGCGTGGGTTAGATTTAGCCAAAGGGGGAATCTATGATCACGTCGCCGGCGGCTTTCATCGCTACACCGTAGACGCCACTTGGACGGTGCCCCACTTTGAAAAAATGCTCTACGATAATGGGCAGATTGTCGAGTATCTGGCAAATCTGTGGAGTGCGGGGATTAAGGAAGCCGCCTTTGAACGGGCAATATCGGGGACAGTGCAATGGCTGACAAGGGAAATGACCTCATCTTCAGGTTATTTTTACGCCGCCCAAGATGCTGATAGCTTTACTGAACCTGGCGCCGTCGAACCGGAGGAAGGGGCATTTTATGTCTGGAGTTATGCCGAATTGCAGCAACTCCTCACCCCTGAAGAATTGGCAGAACTGCAAGAACAATTTACGGTGACGTCTGAGGGCAATTTTGAAGGACAAAATGTTTTGCAGCGCCGTTACTCGGATCAGTTAAGTGATACCTTAGAAACGGCATTAGCTAAACTGTTTACTGCCCGTTATGGTTCCCCACCCAATACGATAGAAACCTTCCCCCCAGCCCAGAATAATCAGGAGGCAAAAACTAGGAATTGGTCAGGTCGTATTCCCCCAGTTACGGATACGAAAATGATTGTGGCATGGAATAGCCTGATGATTTCCGGTTTAGCCCAGGCACATGGTGTATTTCGTAAACCAGAATACCTGGAATTAGCCACAACGGCAGCTAAATTTATTTTAGAGAATCAATGGGTTGATCAGCGTTTCCATCGGCTGAATTACGAAGGTCAAGCGTCTGTATTGGCACAGTCGGAAGATTATGCTTTATTTATTAAAGCCTTATTGGATTTGCATCAAGCTTCACTAGGATTAGCCACTACACAGGAGTCTTCCCAATCGCCAATCCCTGATATCTGGTTAGAGGAGGCGATCAAGGTACAAGAAGAATTTGACGAATATCTGTGGAGTGTAGAACTCGCAGGCTACTATAACGCGGCTAATGATAGTAGTGGGGATTTATTGGTACGGGAACGAAGTTATACCGATAATGCCACACCTGCGGCGAATGGAGTCGCGATCGCGAATTTGGTGCGTCTGACGTTACTTACTGAAAATTTATCCTATCTAGATCGCGCAGAACTTGCCCTCAATGCGTTTGGGAGTGTGATGAATAAGTCGCCCCAATCCTGTCCCAGTCTGTTTACGGCTCTCGATTGGTTCCGCAATTCTACCCTAATTCGCACCAGCGCAGATCAGATTTTATCCCTAATGATTCAGTATTTTCCGGCAAGTATGTATCGATTAGAAACCAGTCTTCCGGAGGATGCGATTGGGTTAGTTTGTCAGGGACTCAGTTGTAAACCCACGGCTCATACCCAGGAACAATTATTGGCGCAAGTCCAGAAAAGTCAAACGAGGGGATAGTAATTTTTCAAGGGAACAGGGAACGGGAGCATGTCAGGGAAAGCACGCAATATTCCAGCTAACCGGATAAGTTGGGTTTCGTTGCTCAACCCAACCTACTCTCGTTGATATGCACCCCCAGGGAACAGGATCTCTCACAACTTATTTAGAAGTCCTATGTCTAGGACTGTGTCCTCCCAAACTATCATTACCCTTGTGACAAAAGATGCTAATTAGAATTTTTTTAGCTTCAGCCAGTTTATTCAACTTCAGCCGACCTATTTTGCAAAAATTCACTCACAACCTGATTCAGTAATTCGTGAGGATCTGAGTTTGTGATAGCGGCATACTGTCTCAACTTTAAAATATTGTTTGAAGATAAAAGAAGCGGAGCAAAACGTTCAGGAAATGCCCAACTGCACTGTTTACACTCAAGCTGACATCCACGACATGATGTACTCTTAAAGTTGTTACACTCATCACAGAGAGGTTGCAAATTGTTCACCTCATTGCCACCACTTCTAGCCCGAGGAATTTTATGATCCTGCTGAAATCTAACCTCTGGTTCAGAACGACCACAAACTGCACATTTATGGTTGTATTGTTCCAGAATTTTTTGCCAATCTAAATCAGATAACTTGATTCGCGGAACCCTTTTTTCACTTAATCTTAAACTGACAAGTTGATAGGTTTTGCCTTCTCGTCCAATTCCGGTGATTCCTTCTTCTCCTTGGAGTTCTCGCAGACGCCGGAATACATCGACGTAAGGTTTGTATGGTTTGCGACCTGAATGTTGGCTTTTTCTGAAATTTTCAATAGCTTCTCTCAACTGCTCTTCACGTATAAGAGGTCCAGGAATACCATGTCCGGGGGGCCACAGTTCTTCTAAAAGAACTCGATAATACGATTTATTCGCTCTGCTGGGAGACACAAAACTTTGACATACTTCTTCTAACCATTCTTCCCGACTCACATTTCCTGGAACATATGCTTTACTAATAGGAGCAAGAGATAAAAACTTTTGTCTGCCTCGATGTTTACGACTTGCAGCCATCACTTATCCCCCCGCAGTAACCATACCGGATTGATATCCAATACTTCGGAGATGGCATTAAGTTCATAGTCTTTCACACAGCGCACTTGACGCTCAATTTCTGAAATATCGGATTGCTCCAGCTTGACCCCGTAATCGACATTTAGAGCCGCTGCTAATTCAACCTGGTCTAAACCACGCTGTAATCTGACTTGACGAATTCTCAAGCCGCTGATGTTTTGTTTTTTCTCCACGGTGAACATTTCAAACCCATGGTCGAAATGTTACCGAGTAATCAAATTATTCGTAGACGATTTTCGTCTACAGTGGATTTTGGCAAAGCAATCATTTATGATGGTCGTCACGATCAGGCTTTATCTCTAGTTTCATCATGCGTGTTGCTTCGTTTTTTGCAGGTATTGGCGGTTTTGATCTTGGCTTTGAAAGAGCAGGTATGCAGGTTGTGTTTCAATGTGAGATAGATCCGTTTTGTCAACAGATACTGAAACGCCATTGGCCCCACGTACCCCTTCATGACGACATCTCAACCCTCAATCCAACAACTATCCCTCCCTCTGATTTATGGTGTGCAGGATGGCCCTGCCAAGACCTCAGCAATGCCAACACCGAGCGAAAAGGACTTACAGGAGAACGAAGCGGGCTATTTTTCAGGTTTATGGACTTGGTTAGAGAAGTTCAGCCAACGTGGTTGGTCATGGAAAATGTGCCGGGATTGCTCTGCGCGGAGCAAGGAACCGCTCTTGAGACAGTTATCGACACGCTGGAAGCGAATGGGTATTTGGGGGGATGGGTATCGTGTAACGCTCTCCATGCGGGCTTACCCCACAACCGAGACCGAGTATTCTTTATCGCAAGTTTTAGATCAGAATGTGCCTATCACTTCTTTACTAACAGCAGCGAATTGTCTAGGGATACTTCGTCGCGAAAATCGAGCCAATCGAAAACTCGATCCCATTTTCGTCAAAGCACTTTCGCAGACCATCCGCTTGTGGTACAACGTCGCGGTGGCTTCGGGTACACCCTGGCAAAAAGCATCTGCCCCACGCTACGTGCCCAAACTGGAAGACATCAAGGCGGTCATTCAGACCGACCAATACTCTGTGGCGAGAAACTTGACGTGGACAGAGTGGGAGCTACTCATGGGATTTCCCCCCGGATGGACAGTCGTCGAGGGAGACTCCTTGGCAACGCCGTTGTCCCCCCAATCAGCGAATGGCTCGGAAGGCAAATTTTAGAGAGTGTGGGAAGTGGTGATTGGTGATGGTCATTTTAGGTTTAGTCTAATATTTGCCCAAAAGCATTACCCTTCTACCCTCTCCTCACTATGCAAGTCCGATGCTACCGGACTTGATATAAGTTGAAGTTTGCCTTTCCCCCCAAAGACAAATAGCCAAATATTCACAGCTAGCCAGTGTAAAATAACAGCAGACCAAAGCGATCGCGTCACACCATAACTAACCGCGCAGGCAATTCCTAAAAATCCCGCTAAGACTAAAAATCTCCAATCCCAGAACATTGGATAACCGCGAGGGTAGAAATAACGACCGTTCAAGGGATGATACAGGATAAACAAAATTGTACTCAGGCTCAACCAAAACAACCACGCCCCCGCCGATGCATTTTCCAGGAAACTGGGAAGCAGCAGCCCCCGAAAGACTAACTCTTCGCTAAATGCAGGGAAAACCAAGGTTAAAAAGAACTGAACCCCATTGAAATCCCAACGGAATTGTAAAAAACCCGTCATCAAACCGAAGGGAATCGCGATCGCGGCATACCCTAAGGCAATTACAGCACAAATTAGCCACCCCCACCCACTCGGTAGTGTGGTTAACCCCGCAACTAAGCGAGTTAACAGCGTTGACAAAACTGGAATATTTCCTAATAATACCGTTGGCGCAACCGGGAAAATTGATCCATCTCCCCCAGGAACTTGAAAGGTTTGTAACACCCACAGTTTCGCATTTTTGTCAAGCAACAAATCGGCAATGATATCCTGTCCTCGACGGGGCATAATCGTCCGCCAACTCAAAATCCCGGCTAATAACTGATTATCCTGCATAAAGCGATCGCCCACACCCGCCAATGTTTCGGCGTTGTGCTTCCAGTCAGAACGCACTACCCCCAAGGGTGTTAAATTCTGTTCTAGTTCTTCCCCTAACGTCACTAACTCCTGAAATCGCTGGGTTTGGGGATGATTGGGATGCTGCTGTAGCCAAGCCTGTATCTGAGGCGTCGTCGCCACCTGTTCCTTGATCTGCTCAATGGCAATATACAAGGCTTGGTTAGAATCCTGTACGCAAGACGTAGCCGGGGTGACAATCGCACTTCCGGTTCCATCTCCTGTGCGATAGCGGGACATCATCACGTTTAACTGTTGCTGCAGCGCCTGCAAGGGTGAGATAATCACGCCATCGAAGTTATAGTCTTGAGTTACGGCTTCGAGTTTGATTAAAACATCAACTACAGGGCGTTTCCCCAACCATCCCCGTTGTAAATCCCCCATATAATTTGCCCACGTCGCGTTTGCGGCAATAATACCGTCAGGGTTGTGGGCATAAACTTGTTGATACACAATCTCCCAGCGCAACTCATCGGTAAACGGATCACGAATGATTTCAGCCACGCCAAACGAAAAGTGACCCGTTACCGTCGCCCAAATCGTCTGTTGATCGCCATTTTCGCCGCCAATCCCACCAAACAGATGTAAGATTAAAGCGCGATCGCCTTCTTGCCAAGCTGAAATAGCATCGGGTTGGGTTTTCGCCTCTGGATCGATTAACACTGTCGCCACAGTTCCCTGGCGATCGCCTGTATCCTCCCACAAATTTGGCAGCTTATCTTGTAAAATAACCCGATCCGGTTGCAATTGAAACAGCGATCGCGGTGCAATGGCTTGTACAGTAAAAATGCCCTGCTTATCCTTCGCCCCGTAAATATACCACCCCGCCTCCCCTGCGGGCGACGCTTCAAGCTGTTGTGGTGTTGAGAACAAATGCTGAGGGAAGTGAATGACTTCTTCAACACCATCAAATCTGCCCGATTCGGGGTTGTAATGACGTACCGTTAACCATTCTCCCTGGGTGCTGACAATCGACACTAAACCATAAAATCCCCCGGAGACTTGAATCGGAGAACGAGCAATTTTCAGCCTATTTTCCGCCCAAATCACCTCTTCTAAGCGGACAATCACATCATTTTTAGGTCTTGCTCCCGCCAACGATTGCAATGGACCCACCTGTGACCAACCATTCAGGCGATTGGGGTGAATATTACCATTTTTCTGGCTATTGCGGGTAGTTTGGTTAAATTCGATAGCGGTGGTAACAGCGTCCAGATAGGTTTTAATTTGGGGCGTTTCCTGCCATTCGAGACGCACTTTCTCACCAATTAACTCTTGGGCGGTGGTAGGGGCGTTGTACACTTGAAACCAAACCCAATCGGAGGTTGAATTGGCTTGTATTTCTTCAGGATTTGGTAAAATTAATCGTCCTACCCAATCACCAACGGAGTGATACAAATTCGGATCAATATCTTGTTCAAGGGGATAAAAAGACGATTGATTGCCCGTTGACTGACTCAGGGCGTAACTGGGTTCCTGGGGAATGGCTGGTTGGGGTTTCGGGTGAAAAACGATCACCGCGATCGCACAGATTATTCCTAAGGCTATTAAAACCAACCCGTCAGACTTTCTCATGTCCGCTCCACCCCGCGATCGCCCTCTGACTAAATTGTAGCCTGTATTCCCTACTTCTAGTTGCAGCTTGTTTGGTCAAGGATTAACTTTTACTACAATTAAAACACATTAACTACAGTTTATTTCTGATTTAGCGCGGGGTGTGTTTCTTCCTGGACAACAGTTTCATTTAACGCTTTCTGGGCAAGATGTGTTATGTAGAACGTTACGGCAATCGTAGCCATTAAGCCAATGATCCGAATCCCCCACTGGGCAATTTGAGTTTCTGTCGTAGTGGGTTGATTGGAATTATGAATTGTGGCTAAATCCCTACCCAGGGAACCGATGTAAACGTATACCACGGTAGCTGGAACCATACCAATAGAACCCAAAACATAGTCTCGGAGGGAAACTTGGGTAACACCAAACGCATAATTGATTAGGTTGAAAGGAAACAGAGGAGAAAGGCGAGTCAGCAGGACAATTTTCCATCCTTCTTTCTGCACAGCTTGATTAATCGCTTTAAATTTGGGATGCTTTTCAATCTGTTGGCAAACCCAATCCCGCGATAGGTAACGTCCAATCAGGAAAGCACCGATAGCTCCAAAAGTTGCCGCGATTATGACATAGATGGAACCCCAAACTACGCCAAACAAGTAACCTCCTTTTATTGTCAACAGAGAACCTGGTATAAACAGCATTGTGCCTAAGTTGTAGATGATCATATACACAATGGGAGCTAACACACCAAGGCTTTCTACCCAAAGTAATGAGGTGGGTATAAGTTCCCGGATGTCGAAATATTGGGTGGTAATAATCAGAAGGAAAACCAAACCCCCCATTAGTACCCGTTTCAGCTTGGAATTAAAGCGGCTTTTGCACAATTGAACCATTTGATTTCCCTCAATTTACCCGTTGGCGATTGACTAAGCATGACACCTCCTCTTCCCTTTTCCCTTTTCCCTTTTCCCCTTTTCCCTTTTCCCTTTTTCCTTTTTCCCTTTCAAAGGGGGGCTAGGGGGGATGGGAGCTAGGGGATGAAGGTGGAGCAATTCGATGGGTGCGGGTAAATAGCCCAAAACTTAAGTTGACACAGATGCAAGCTTTGCGCCCCTACATTCAATTGCTTATCAATGGATAATTAATAATTGATAATTGACAATTGATTAATTGGGTCTAAGACATCTTCATTTACGAAGAAATTAAAAAAGATTTTCCTTAATTTCAATCCTCTTATTTTTAGGAGAGGTCATTATCCATTGTCAATTTGTGAATTGTACGAATGATTACAAACTTAACTTAAGTCAGCGCACCGCCACAACTGGAACCACACCCAGCGGTGCAACCGTAACAATAGGAGGCGGTACGAATTTCGTTAATGATATCTAATGTTCCTGCGGCTAATAGTTTATTCACCGTTAAAGCTTCCCCAGTGCGAGACTTGGCGGGTATCTCTTCCATTTGATTAAAATCGCAGTCGTAAATATTTCCACGATAATCAATGGAAAGTTCGTTACGGCACATCAAATGTTCCACCGTAGTCGGATTAAAGTTATCTTCCAGAAACTTCAGGTAAGGCGTATATAGCTTTGTCTTTTGCAGGTAAAACTTAGTTCTGCCAACGGGTAAATTCGTAATCGTGAATAACTGGTTAAAGTCAATATCAAAATTATCCTTAAGGAACCGTTTATAATCCTGCTCTAATTTAACTTGATTCGGCGTTAAGGAAAAGTTTTCACTCACGGGTAATGATGGGTTATAGACCAAATCCAGGGTTAAGTTGGGATTTTTTCCATAGCCCAATTGATTCAGCCGTTGAATTGCCCGAATCGAATCATTATAGACTCCTTTCCCCCGCATTTTATCCACATTTTCTTCTAAATAGCAGGGAAGGGAGGCGACAACTCTCACCTGATGCTGGGCAAAGTATTCGGGCAAATCATGGAATCCCGGTTCAAAGAAAATGGTTAAATTTGAGCGGACAATCACTTCTTTTCCCGTTGAACGCGCCGCTTCAACTAAGTGTTTAAACCCATAATTCATTTCGGGTGCGCCACCCGTTAAATCAATGGTTTGGATTTGAGGAAAGCGATGAATTAGTTGGATGAGTTGGTTACAGATTTCGGGGGTAAGTTCTTCAGTGCGTTTGGGTCCCGCTTCTACATGACAATGGGTACAGGCTAGATTACAGCGTTTTCCCAGATTAATTTGAACAACAGTAATTTGATTTTTGGTTAAAGGTGTCGTTAGTTTTTGGTTAAACGGGGTTACGGCGAATGTGGCTGTCTGTGTCATTGGTTAAATTCCGGGAAATACATCTTAACTTCAGCATCTAGCTAGCCCAACCCATCTCGGCTGGCTGGGTCTATAATAAATCATTTAGTTTGAGTCTGGAGCAATTAAACAGGAGTTCAATGAGTTTTTGCTGAAAATCGGCTTAATTTAGACTGAAAAAGTTGATAAAACAAGCGCTGACTATAGCAACCGCCATAGCGGTTAGGATACATCTTATGGTAGAGACATTCCGCCAGAGTTCCAGACGCGATGCAAGAAGCGTCTGGAACAACAGTTCGCTTGTCCTAATCGATGGGACGCCTTAAAATGACTAGGAAAAAAGACCTAGGGGGTGACTTCATCGGATTTAGGATCAATAATCTTTCCAAAGACAAAATAATAGCTTTACATTTTTGACTTCAACCTTCATTCCGGCTTCACCAAGAAGCTTGGCAAAGGAGTTAAGCTGAGGTTACTTTATATCATTAACTCAGGAGCCAAAGAATGAAAGGAGTGAAAGAGCAAGCCCGCCAAGAGACGATTTATAATGGTTCGCAATTAACCACCAAACCCTTCTTGATGGATGTGACGCCTCTGAGGAAAAAAAAATTAGCTTGTCGGTGGATTACCTCATCTGCCAATCCGGGAACTTTAATGGGAATGTGGGATTTTTAACTTAATTTGGCGAGAAGTTCCGCGCTGTACTTTGATGTCATGGTGTCTGACTATAACTATTATATGGGTTCTAACTGGAGTCGATACCGATACAAGGCGACGGGTTTATCTAAAGCTTTAAAATAATCAGGATCTTGAGGGGAAAGGTAGATGGCGGTGATTTGCCATGCTTCAATTCCGGAATCGGGTGAAGGTAATTGATGATAAGCGGTTGTGGTTTCCACCTGATTTAAATAGGGTTGGTTTGTACCGCGAAAGTATTGATTAGTTACTTCTGTAGCAATAAAGCGATCGCGGCTGGGGGTTTCTGTGTTTCGATCTGTCACAATAGAGATAATTTGGCGTCCTGATCGCAATTCGGTGATTTGCCGATTCACAGAGGCGGGATCTACCTTCACCGAACGAATAGCGCTATCGCCTAGATAAGCTTGGGCGATATTTAACCCATTGAATACTCGATCAGCAACAACGCCGGATTCCGTTTGCCGGGGAAGGGGTATAATGCGATCGCGAGATTTAGATTGCACCTGATCAACCCGTTCAAACCGTACCCGAAACTGCATCGGCTGATTTAAATAGCGGCGATTACTCTTCATCCCCGGTGTTACCACTTCTGGCGCTAAGGGTGCAATTTGTTCGACGAGGGTGCTGGTAACATTCCAGGTTCCCTCCATCCAATCGGGGTACAATAAATCCCCAGTCGCCGCCGTTACTGGGGGTTTAGTTTGCCAATTGGGGAATTGCGCCACGCGATCGGATAATTGTCCGGCTTGTGCTGGATTTGTGCAAAAGCAGTAGACTAGGATTAAGCCCAATCCTATGAGTCTGGGGATAATTGCCACAACTGAATTGACCTTTGCTGGGTGTCGGTTAACAACAGAGAGCGCTCTCACTGTAGGATACCTCGCCAGTGAACCTTTACCCAATCCTGTGCAGAAGCCGCCAATAGCGATTACTTTATCACCTGTGACAAGCGCTTAATTAATCGCTGTCAGGGATTACCCCTAAAAACTCTTAATCCAGTTGACTTTATTTTGGAAATAGAAGATGACAATCAAGGTAATTAACGATCAACAAGCTTTGCAAGATGGCTTAGACGTATTGATTTCACATCTAGAACCCGCTAAGTTAGCGCGTTTCGTAGCAGCTTGCAAACTAGGAGAAGGAAATTATCTTAAGCACAAAGACAAGCTTTTTGAACAAGAAACTGTTGCTAGTTTATACGAAAAAATAAAAGCCTATCAAGATTCATTGAAATAGGGTGGCTTGATCCGGCGAAAGTATTGGTTGGGAACATTCTAGACCAGCGCGGCAAAAATAACCCCCCAGTGTGCGTTTGCGTATTATTAACATGAACAAATTCGTCCTCTCGGGGTAAACCAAATCCCCAGTCGCCTCTATCACCGGGGGTTTAGTTTGCCAATCGGGGAATTGCGCCACGCGATCGGCTAATTGTCCGGCTAGTGCTGGATTTGTCCAAAAGCAGTAGACTATGATTAAGCCCAATCCTATGAGTCTGGGAAGAATCGCCACAACTGAATTGACCTTTGCTCGGTGTCGGTTAACAAGAGAGAACGCTATCACGTAGGATACCTCGCCAGTGAACCTTTACCCAATCATGCCAATTTCTCGGTCTAGATGCGACCACCTGTGGGTGTTTTTTCCGACGAGTTAAAATTTGAGGCTGTATCCCAAATCCCGTCAGGGTTTGCCGCCTATTTTATTATTTAGGGGCGGTCGCCAAGTCTGAAAGGCTTATGGATAAAGGATTTGAGCCTATTTTGTTCCAGGGGTCTTGTCAAAGGCGATGGCTGAAATGCTATAGTTATATCAGCCAGTCGCCATTGTACCTTGAAAACTAAATACAGTAAGGGTTCTGAGATGCTGCCCTTGGAATTCCCCTGAATCCCTATCAGGGATTGAAACTTTCCTGTTCGGATTTAATGAAAAGGATAAAGCTACTTGGAATTCCCCTGAATCCCTATCAGGGATTGAAACTTGCTTTAAAAAAGGATTGAAATCTAAGCTTAACTCTCTTGGAATTCCCCTGAATCCCTATCAGGGATTGAAACGGAATGGATTGAAGATTGGCTGAGAAAACTGCTTCAGCCCGACTTGGAATTCCCCTGAATCCCTATCAGGGATTGAAACGAGAGGATACGACCATACCTGGCCCGGGTAATTGCTTGGAATTCCCCTGAATCCCTATCAGGGATTGAAACAGCCAATAATTCTTGCAGCCTAGCAACATTTATGCTTGGAATTCCCCTGAATCCCTATCAGGGATTGAAACCGGGTATCAAAAGCCCGAACACCAAAGTCAATTGCCTTGGAATTCCCCTGAATCCCTATCAGGGATTGAAACTTGGTGGAATGAACCCATAATTATTGTTTTGGCAACTTGGAATTCCCCTGAATCCCTATCAGGGATTGAAACGCTGTCCCCGACAAACGCTGAGGAAGTTGCTTTACACCTTGGAATTCCCCTGAATCCCTATCAGGGATTGAAACCTTATCATGTTCCTCCTAAATAAATGGCGGGAAGCTTGGAATTCCCCTGAATCCCTATCAGGGATTGAAACCCTTATCCATTAAAAATCAATATCCCCAAGAAACGGTAAGGATACGGCAATGCCCATTGGTATCAACTTAAGGCTGAAACCCTTACTTAATAAGAGATCCCCCCTAGCCCCCCTTAAAAAGGGGGGAACCAGAAATTAATCAAAGTCCCCCTTTTGAAGGGGGATTTAGGGGGATCTAAACTTTGAGCGCTAGTAATACAAAGTCTTAAGTTGACACGGATGGGCAATGAAAGAGCCCCTACAAATACCCTTAACCTAATACATTAATCAAGTGAACAATCCCCTATCGCCTAAATTCACATCAACAAAATATTAAAAAGATAGCCAACGCTAATAATTCCCATCGTCATCAACGCAATAAAGACAGCCAATAACTCAGGCTGCAACACCTTCCTGAGAATCACCATTTCCGGCAATGATAACGCCGTAACAGCCATCGTAAACGATAGAACCGTCCCCAAAGGCAACCCTTTATTCACCAACGCCTCAGTAATCGGTAAAACCCCAGCAATATTAGCATACAGCGGCACCCCCATCACCACCGCGATCGGCACCGCTAAAGGATTCCCCGCCCCCGCCCACTGTGTAATAATATCGGCAGGAACATACCCATGAATTCCCGCCCCAATCGCAATTCCACCCACCACATAAAGCCAGACAGACTTAACAATTTCACTCGCCGAATAATGACCCTGTTCCCATCGTTCTTTCCAAGTCAGTTTCATCTCATCGCCCTGATCCCGATCACAATCTGACCCTTGGCGAGACTTCTGCAACGCCCAGACAAAGGGTTCCACCCACTTTTCCAGGTGTAGCATCCCAATAATATAACCCGCCGCGATCGCTAATCCCACCCCAAAGGCTATATAGATCACCGTTGCCTTTAGCCCAAACAGTCCCCATAATAAAATAACCGCGACTTCATTCACCATCGGTGCCGCAATCAGATAGGAAAACGTGACCCCCAAAGGCACACCCGCCTCTAAAAACCCAATAAATAAGGGCACGGCGGAACAGGAACAAAAAGGCGTGACAATGCCAATTGTTGCCGCTAAACCATTGCCAAAAATCGTCCGCTTGCCACTAATCCAGTAGCGAATCTTTTGCGGTTCGAGAAAGGTTTGCACCGTTCCCACTATAAAACTAATCACAATTAATAGAGTCAGAACTTTGGGGACATCGTAGAAAAAGAAATGTAGCGCTGACCCCAGAGACGAATGCAACGATAACCCCAAAACCTTAGTAACAATTTGGGCAGCTAACCAATCAAAGGGATAAAATACATCAAACATAACTTATCCTTTAGCTGGAAACGAGAAACGGAGAAGGTATTAACTTAAATTGACCCCTGCCAAAACCCCTCTAAAACTGCAACAACGGTTTAATTTGTTCTGGAGACATCACCTTTCCCTTACTCACTACTTTGCCATTGACAGCTAAGGCTGGAGTAGACATAACACTCCGTTTCGCAATCTCCACAGGGTCAGTAATATGGAGGACTTCAGCCTCAATACCCAAAGACGCGATCGCACTTCGGGCATTTTCTTCTAATTGATGGCATTTTTTACAGCCCGTTCCCAGAATTTCTACCGTAAGCGTATCCATAATTAAAGCCTCATCATAGTTTGAATTGTACTCAAATTTATCAGAATTGTCTTCACCCTTAAAACCAACATCCTTGAAGACAATACACGGGCGTTCTTTCCCCAACCGTTGTGCATTTTCTTGACAACGATTGAGCAAAGGCAATAATTCTGTTCGTAGCCGTTGCAATTGCTGGATATTGTCTTCAATTTGCTGAACTTTTTTCAGCAACATCTGATAAACTTCACCACAAGACAGAGATTCTCCATCTTGCAATACCAGTAATTCTTTAATTTCGTCTAAGCTTAAACCTAACGCCTTAGCCCGACTAATAAAGGACAACCGTTCAATATCCTGGTTATCAAACAAGCGATATCCAGCCTCTGTACGTTTCGGACTCGGAATCAATCCAATCCGTTCATAAAAGTAAAGGGTTTGGGGATTAAGTCCCAACTTACGCGCCACTTCACCAACTTGAAGCATATTGCCTCAGCTCATATCAGAATCCAATGCTTTAATCATAAACCTTATACTTAGGTATAAGGTCAAGCCCTAGTCAGAGAATATAACTAGGGTCTGCTGAATAAGTATTGTGGTGGGAGCTGGGGGAGCAGGGGGAGCTGGGGAAGCTGGGGGAGCAGGGGGAGCTGGGGAAGCTGGGGGAGCCGGATTAAATTTTCCCCAATCACCGCTTGTTCTGCGGTTGTTGAATCGGAATCTCAACCACCAACTCAGATCCTTGTTCAAGTGTCGAATTACACCACAGCTTACCGCCATGTTTTTCGACAACAATTTGGTAACTAACCGCCAACCCTAAACCCGTCCCTAAACCCACAGGTTTCGTAGTAAAGAAGGGATCAAAGAGCCGTTTTTTCGTTTGTGGACTCATCCCGATTCCGTTATCTGTGATGCGGATAAAAACATAAGGAGTATCTGGTTCAGAATCGTCCCTTTCTCCCTTAGAATTTTCCTCGGCTACATCATCAGCCATTGGAGACTTAACCGAGTCTGTTTGGCTAATACCTGTGCGAATCGTAATTGTTGGTGAAAATAGTCCCATCCCGTCCAAAAACTCTGCCTCAGTTGAAGACGAATAATGACTTGCCTTTTCCTCGATCGCGTCAATCGCATTGGTCAAGATATTCATAAAAACTTGATTTAACTGTCCGGGCCAACAATCGATGGGGGGCAAATCTCCATAGTCTTTAATCACACAGATTCCGGCTGATCCCGGCTTCTCCTTAAGTCGATATTGCAGAATCATCAAAGCACTCTCAATACCCGAATGAATATCTACTATTTTGCGCCCTGACTCATCTAAACGAGAAAAAGTCCGCAAAGATTGAACAATTTCTCGAATCCGTTCAGCGCCAACCTTCATTGAATATTGAAGTTTAGCAAAATCGGTCAATATAAAGTCCAAATCGATGCTATCGATCCGCTCTTTAAGAATGGCTGGAGGATTAGGATAAGCAGTGCGGTAAAGTTGTACCAGCGCGATGAGATCTTGGTAATACTCTTGGGCATAAATAAGATTGCCATAAATAAAATTAACCGGATTGTTAATTTCGTGAGCAATACCCGCCACAAGCTGACCCAAACTGGACATTTTTTCACTTTGGATCAGCTGAGATTGGGTGCGCTGCAAATCGTGGAGAGCTTTTGACAATTGTGCGGCTTGTTTTCGAGCATGTTCTGTGGCTCGACAGCTAGCGGCGTAAAGTTCAGCTTGTTGAATTGCCATGAGCAGTTGAGAGATCACCCCTTCGAGGAGTTCAACTTCGCTATCTATCCAAGGGCGAGTTTCCTGAGTGTGGCTGCAACTAATCACCCCGGTGATTCCGGAAGGGGTTTGTAGGGGGATAAGCAATAGAGACTGATAATCGAGCGATCGCATAAATTCCTGTAATAAGGAATCGCTCACCGTTTCCACGGTATCAATCCGCATCATGTTCAGATGGTATAACTGCTGCGTGAGAACTTCATTGGTGTCCGCCCAATAGCAGCCTGTCAAATCGGGAAGCGAAGACTCTCTATCTTCGGTGACAACTTCCCAATAAGCGGGCACTTGCTCAGCATGATACCGGATAAACTGACAGCGATCGATTCGCAATAGCTGGCGGATTTCTAGTACAGTTGTTTTCAGAATCGTATCTAGGTCTAAACTGTTGCGGATTTGGGTTGAGAGGCGATTGAGCAAGGCTTCTTGGTGAGCTTTTTCGCGCAAGCGGGCTTCTGAGCGTTGCAGAGCCGATTCAGCCGCTTGACAGGCGCTCATATCTTGAATGACGTGCAAAAAGTACTTCGGATTTCCTTGAGGCGATCGCACTACGGATATAGTGATTTGTACCCAGACAATGCTGCCATTTTGGTGTCGGTAGCGTTTTTGTTGACAGTGACTCTCAAGGGTACCGGCTAAGAGTAACTCCATTATCGCGCGATCGCTTGCCCAGTCATCGGGGTGGGTTAGGTCTTGCCAGGTGCGTGTGAGGACTTGATCACGGCTGTAGCCAACGATCTCACAAAACTTAGGGTTGACCCGAATTATTTTACCATCCGTCGATAAGTGTTTGATGCCAACGGCTGCTTGCTCAAAGGTATCACAGAAGCGATCATCACATTCATTTAGCTGTGCCTCAACAGGTTTGGATGGAATGTCCACAACAGAGGTTCTAGCTGTATTAGGTCGGGTGGGGTTGGAATAAAACAAGGGTTTTGAGTTAACGCTAAACCAAGTTAATGTGCCGTCAGGTTTTAAAATGCCTATGATAACATTCGGAGGATGAAAAAGTTTTCGGTTGAGACGGCGGGCGGAGGACACAGCGCTGGAAAAGCCATGTAGAGACGTAGCCGACTACGTCTTTGTTTGAATTTAGCGCTTGGACTCAGATAACACCTTTTTTGTACTTATGTAGATTATTGGTTCAATAATGGTATCTCCTGCTATCCGGTATAATAATACACCTAGTCATAGCAATCGTTAATTAAGAATTTGTCTTCATAATTTCCCCAAGCTCCTATTTTCTCAGGTAAACAAACATTAAGCAATGCTCCAAACTCCTACCAACTGGTCTAACCTGCTGCAACAAATCCTCGACAGACAATCATTATCCCGTGAGCAAGCCTCCCAATTAATGCAGGGGTGGCTAAATGAGGACATTCCGCCTGTTTTATCCGGGGCGATTCTGGCGGCGATTCAGGCAAAAGGAGTCTCGGCATCAGAATTGGCAGGAATGGCTAAAGTGTTGCAGGATCAATCCTTACAGCAGGAAACCCTTGACCATAAAACGCCAGTTATTGATACCTGTGGCACCGGTGGCGATGGTGCATCCACCTTTAATATATCGACGGCTGTAGCATTTGTGGCGGCGGCGGCTGGTGTACGGGTTGCCAAACATGGGAATCGTTCAGCCTCCTCGAAAGTGGGTTCAGCCGATGTTTTAGAGGCTTTGGGCGTCAATTTATCTGCCCCACCAGAAAAAGTCCAGTCCGCATTGGATGAGGTGGGCGTTACATTTCTTTTTGCCCGGGGATGGCATCCAGCGATGAAAGCGGTAGCCCCGTTGCGACAAACCCTGAAGGTGCGGACGGTATTTAATCTGTTAGGACCTCTAGTCAATCCCTTGCGCCCCACTGGTCAAGTGATTGGTGTATTTGATGCCAATGTAGTATCAACGGTTGCCCATGCTTTACAACAAATGGGAATTCATCAGGGAATTGTTCTCCATGGACGAGAAAAACTGGATGAAGCGGGATTGGCTGACGAAACCGACTTGGCGCTGCTATCTGATGGTGAGGTGCGACTGTCTACGCTAAATCCGCAACAGTTTGGTTTGACTTCAGCACCCACAGGGGCGTTGCGTGGTGGCGATGTGGCGGAAAATGTGGATATTTTAACCCATGTTTTACAGGGGAAAGGAACCGCCGCCCAACAGGATGTGGTGGCGTTAAATACCTCATTAGCCTTGCAAGTGGCTGGGGTTGTGGCGTTGGAGGATCATAAAGCTGGGATTGAACAGGCAAAGGATATCTTGAAAAGTGGGGCGGCTTGGTCAAAATTGGAACAGCTTATTCAGTTTTTGAAGAATTAAACATTTTTATTCTGTAGGGGAACGGCACTGCCGTACCCTCATCAGTCAACTGGAAGAAGGGAGAGGGAGAGAGTGTCAAATTATGCTACACAAAGTTCAGTGTAAGCGTAAATTGAGGTGTAGCGATCGCGATGAGCCATATCACGTTCCAGCTTGTTAATTATAAAGAATATTCAGCCGCTATTCAAGGGGTGAGACAGTCGGTTTTTCATATTGAACAAGGTGTTGATCCAAGTTTGGATTTGGATGGCAAAGATGAAACCGCCGATCATATTCTGGCGTATATCGAGAATCAGCCTGTGGGAACCGTCAGGGTGAGATATTTGGATCATCAAACCGCTAAAATTGAACGCCTCGCTGTTTTATCAGAGTTCCGAGGACAAGGAATCGGTAAGCGATTGATGGAAGAAGCCCTCAACATTGCAGCCAACAAGCAAATCAATACAGTGGTTATTCACGCTCAAGATTATGTCAAATCTCTTTATCTAAAACTTGGCTTTCTACCAGAGGGAGAGAGATTTGAAGAAGCGGGTATTTCTCATCTGAAGATGATCAAATTACTTAATTTTTAGATTTAAGGTTTAATCGGATGGATTAGAATTACGCTCCAAAAAACCGTAAAATCTATTTCACCCGTTTACCGTTTAACTGTGTCACGTCGAGATAGGGCGACCCGATCAAATTGAGGGGATTCCAATTGTTCATGAAAAAAAAGCGGGTCGCCCCTACAAGCTACCAGGGAGGAGCGCTAATTTTATTAACTATTCTTCCCTTGTTTCCCACTCTAGCACATCTTGGAGTTGGGATACTAATCGAGGTAGATCATCTTGAATGGTTTCCCAAACTCTGGCTAGATCAATTTGAAAATATTCGTGAGTGACAATATTTCGCATCCCCGCCATCAGACGCCAAGGAATATCAGGATAGCGGTTCTGGATTTCATCAGAAACAGTTCGAGTTGCTTCTCCAATCACAACAAAATCATAGAGAACTGCTTTAACAAGGGTTTCATTGTTTTGAAACTCCTCAAAAGTTATGTGGGCTGTACGTTGCTCAATTCCAGTTATGGATTGGAGAATATCTTGAAGGCGTAGCCGCCAATCTCTAGAAGGCACGAATTGAATCCTTAAGTACAGGTTCTCGCAAATGTTCCTTCAACGCTTCCTGAGTTCCCAAATCCACAGTACACCCTAAAATATCTTCTAAATAATACTGCACTTTCAATAGTTGAAACAACCCCCCTGGTCGATTAAACTCTACCAAAAAGTCTACATCACTATTTGCATCAGCCTCATTTCGTGCGACTGAGCCAAACAAATCCAGTGATTTTACTCCCATGTCCTGTAATTGTTTTCGATGTGCCGCGAGAATGGCTAGTACCTCATCTCGTTTCATGGTTTGTTTCCTGAAATCAAATCAGTCGTGTCGCTGTATTGTGTGCTATCAATAGTTTCGTAAAACATCGCTTGTGCCGGGAGCACAAGCTAAGTGACCCGTTTCATCATTTGGGATGACAGGATAGATGCTACCTGGATTGTCTGCTTTACATAACATGAAAGATACCGGATCTTCGTAGTGCATGCCGGTAAACCCTACCTCAAATACAAATCCTACATAGCTTCTTAAGTTATCCTGACGAGATATTGCATAATTTACGACTTGATGAGACAAAGGAGAGTTCGATGCTTGATTTTTTTCACGTTTAAATAAAACATGACCTGTCTGGTTATCTTGTATTGCTGCAAACATCGGACGATTAACGGTAGAATGACGAGTATAATATATATAATTCTCTGTTTCTGTTTCCATATTGATGTCTGTTTCCATCTTCGTGTAAACTCTTAAGTTTTCAAGCGAATCTAAAAAGGTATTATGGTCATAATAATACCTTCCCTGAGCGCGATACATTGATGATAAGTATTGTATTGCCTCAGCTTCTTTTGCTTTAACTTGTTGTTTATTCAAATAATCTGCGATGGGAAAACAAACACCAATTCCCCCAGCGACAACTGCAATCAAAACAGCAATAATACTAAAAGCGGCCCCCGGACTAATCGGCTGCTGATTCGTCGAATTTTCAGGAGCAAAGGCTGCTGTCAACGCCTCTAACCCTTGACGAGCGCTACTAAATCGTTGTTCTGTCGCGGGGTCAATTAGTTTTTCTAACCAGTAGCTAAAACGGGGATTTAGGTTGACTCTATCGGCAAATTTTAAACGTAAATTCTGCTGAGGTAAATCAGCCGGAGCTATCCCTGTCACTAAATGAATTAACGTCGCACCCAAGGAATACAAATCAGATGCTGCAACTGCTCGTCCCCACAGTTGTTCGGGAGCCGCATAACCACTGGTTCCCACTACAGTAAATGTTGCCCCTTCTGCCTTAGCGCGGTCTTGTACTGCCCCAAAATCGACTAAATAAACCTGTCCCTGCTCATCTACAATTAAATTACTCGGCTTGATATCCCGATGCAGTACAGGTGGACTGAGTTCATGGAGATAGATAAGAATATTTAAAATATCTGTGGCAATGGTTTGGGCTTCAGCTTCACTAAAACTATGACCTTGGTCTAACCGTTGGCGTAGGGATAAACCGGGAATATACTGTTGGACTAATCCAAACCAGGGTAACTCTGATTCGGTTTCTTCAATAGAAAAATAATCCCGATAACGAGGAATTCTTGGATGGTCTAAATGCTGCAAAACTTGGGCTTCTCGCTCAAAGAGTTTGAACTCCTCCCACTGCATTTGGGGACTAAATGCCAAGAGTTTGACCACAACCAATTCCTGCGGTTGAGTTTCTAAGTCTTCAGCTAACCAGGTTTGACGCCCTGCATTTTGTCCTAACTGTTGTCTGAGTTTATACCGTCCGTTGAGTATCTGTTGGGGATTCAGCATAATGTTATCCTTAATCATTCATTGAGCCAGTCTTTGATTTCCTGAACTAACCAGTCTCGTTCAGGTTCGGTTAATTCTTGCGCCACCGTACAACGAGTTGATTCGGTTTAAATCAAGATTTCTTGGAAGGGGATCGTTTTAATTGTTTCAATCTGGGAAGTGTCTATAGTCTGAGAGTCATAACACAACCCTAGCCAACAACGTTGGATATTTAACTTGTCCCGTTTTAAGTCAAGGCGATGATGTCCAAAAAGGAAAAAACTGACTGGATTTGATCGGGTTGCAAGTTTGGGAAACCCTCTGATAATCAGCCATCCGAATAAAACCGCGATCGCTAACCAAACAAAGAATGATGGATGACCCTGATTAAAGGTAGAAACTAGCGCCAAGAGTACGCAGCCAACTCCAGCAAGTCCCACCGTCAAGCCAAACCCTAACCGGAAAATTAACGTAACGCCTAATTTTGCCAATTTCTGATGACCTCGTTCCGGTTCTAGATGCTTCAGCACCCGAAATTCAATTGTCCCCAACCAACCCAGAAGAATCGTCAGCGCTAGCAGTAGAAAGAATAATGGATTTCCTTGACTAAAGAATATTTTTAAGTACCATAAAATTACTACCTCGGCAAGGGTTAGCACGCCTAAAAACAGGGGTAAACCCTTCCGCAAAATTCGTCCTAGCCCTAATTTTATCGCCGTTGTTAATAACCCGCCGCGTGCGGGAAATTGAATCCGAAACTGCTGGGGAGACTTGTGAGAGCGAATCCGTGAATGTGGAGGCTGACGGGTAGCAGGTGGGGAACTCTGGCGAACCCGATTAGATTTCAAGTCTTCTAACGCTTGACTCGCACTGCTATAGCGTGGCTCTAATTCAGGCTCCGTTAGGGTTTCAATCCAGCGAACCAAAGTAGAATTGAGGCTGGTGTAATGGCTAAATTGAACCCGCATTTGACGTTGGGGTAAATCAGCCGGAGCCAAACCTGTGGCAAGATGAATTAAGGTGGCTCCCAAAGCGTATAAATCAGACGCCGGGACAGCCTTACCCCAAAACTGTTCTAACGGAGCATAACCTGTCGTGCCAACCACTGTAAAGGTTACCCCTTCAACTGCTGTCTGATCTTGCACCGCACCAAAATCGACGAGATACACCCGTTCATCTTCTCCCCAAATCAGGTTACTAGGTTTAATATCCCGATGGAGAACGGGTGGATTCAAAGCGTGTAAATAACCGAGAATTTCCAGAACCTCTGTCGCAATCTGGCGCACTTGAACTTCGGTAAAGCGTTTTCCTTGCTCTAGCCATTGTTGCAAGGAAGCACCGGGAATGTAATCTTGGACTAGACCAAACCAGGGTAAGCCACCTCCTGATTGCTTATCCAGGGAAAAATAGTCTCGATACCGGGGAATCCGAGGATGCTGTAACTGCTGGAGAACTTGAGCCTCGCGTTCAAAGAGTTTCAAGTCTTCCCACTGCATCTGAGGATTAAAGGCGAGGAGTTTGAGAATCACTGGCTGGCTGGGTTGCGCTGAAAGATCCATCGCCAACCAGGTTTGACGACCCGCATTCTGACCCAGTTTTTGTTGAAGCTGATAACGCTGATGCACGACATCTGGGAGTTGTAGCATCCTCACACCTCGGTTACGATGGCAGCTTTCTTTCTAAGGTAACTTAATACATTCCGCTATAGTGAGTAGTTACTGGTTATTGGACAATGAACGATGAACTATGAACAAACGATTACAGTGGTGGAAAACGGGGAACCGCAAATATCTAGGTATTCTGGGACTAATTTGGCTAGCCAGCGCTTTGTGCGATCGCGTGTGGTTTGCTGTTGATAATTCTGTCCCCGCTTGGGATGAGGCGGATTATTTGACGGGTTCGTTAAACTATTGGCAAGCGTTGCAGCATCCTGAGTGGTTCTCTGGGGAATGGTGGACGAATTTATGGCAACTTTCCTCTAAAATACCACCTTTTACTTATATCGCTACGGCTATTATTCAACATGTTTTGGGTCGGGGAACGGATCAAGCTACGCTGGTTCTGTTACTCTTTCATGCTATTCTTATCGGCTCAGTTTACGGCTTAGGTGTCCAACTTTTCAACCGTCGGGTTGGATTATGGGCGGCTGGATTAACGGTGCTTTTACCGGGACTCTATCGCTATCGTTTGGAATTCCTCCTCGATTATCCCTTGACTGCTGTTGTTACACTCAGTTTCTTTTGTCTCACAGTTTGGCGAACTCAAAGTTTAAAACCTGTAATTGCTAAACCGCAACTTAATTACCAATCTCTACTCTGGGTAATGATCTTTGGTTTGTCCCTAGGATTGGCGCTAATGGTTAAGCAAACAGCGCTGTTTTTTCTATTTATACCAATTATCTGGGTTATCGTGGGGACTATTCGACGGCGAAACTGGGGGCGCTTGGCTCAGTTAATCGCTGGATTGTTGGTGTCTGTGTTGATATTTGGTTCCTGGTATCGCACCAACTGGCTACTCATTTTAACTTCTGGGAAACGAGCCACGTTAGATTCCGCGATCGCAGAGGGTGATCCGGCTCTGAATACTCTGGATGCTTGGCTTTATTATGGGAAGATTTTACCTTATTTGGTGTCTTGGGTTCTGTTGCTTGTACCGATTGTTGGTTTGATTCTTTATTGGCGTAATAAAGATCGAAGGTTGGGTACGGAGGATGTTTTTTCAACGCAGAGGGGCGCAGAGGTTAACGCAGAGGGGCGCAGAGGGTTTCAGACACGATATGGGTTGGGTGGGTTAGGTTGGTCTTTCGGTTGGCTGGCTGTGTTTTTGATCGGGGGTTATCTGTTGTGTTCTCTGAATGTGAATAAGGATGCTCGGTATATTTTGCCATTGTTACCTGTATTTTCGTTAGTTTTAGCATCGGGTTTGGTTCTATGGCAAGGTCGTTTTGGACAACAGGTTCGCTGGGGGACGGTGGGATTGGCGTCTGTGTTAATGGTGCTGAATTTGTTTCCTTTGGGCGGCGCTTTTTTAACCCACTTTCTTTCGCCGCGTGTTCAACATTTTCCTTATTTGGGACAACCTGTTCCTCTGGCTCAGGTGATTGATGAAATTATCCAAGTATCTCCGAATTTACAGACAACGTTAGGGGTATTGCCTTCAACTCCGGAAATTAATCAGCACAATTTAAATTATTATGGGGCGTTGCGGGATTTTCAGGTGTATGGGCGTCAGGTGGGAGTACGGGAGAAACAGGTTGAACAGGATGCGCGATCGCTGTCTTGGTTTGTGACGAAGACAGGTGATCAAGGTTCTATCCCTGAGGCGCAAGCGGCTATAGTGGAGAAGGTTGAAAAAGGGGGCGAATTTCAACTCCAGAAAACTTGGGATTTACCTGATGGAAGTCTGCTCAAGCTCTATCATCGACATCAGCCATTTGTCAAGGTAACAAAAGTCAATAGTAAACAGTCAATTGTCGGGGCGGGTTTAGCCACTAAACCTGGCTTTTCACTGATAACGTATCAACAAAACTCGCCCTTGAGCGTAGTCGAAGGGTCAGATAAAATTCAGTTAAATCGGGTGATTTTACCAGAGACAGCCCCCCCTGGTTTACCTGTACCTGTTACTTACGAATGGACAGGGGATTGGCAATCGTTAGAATCGGGTATTGTGTTATTAACCTGGCATTCGCTGGAAGGGGGATATCAATATCAATGGCTCCATGATCATGGTATTGGGATGGGAAGTTTATATCCTGACTCACCCATCAACAGCCAGCTATCCACCGTTAACCCTAAATTGCCTAAATACCAAGTTATTGAACGGATGGCGATGTTACCTAGGGCAGATATCCCAGCCGGAACGTATACATTAAAAGCTACTTATTTGCATCGAGAGACGGGGGAAACCTATCCGATATCTGTACCAACGGTTAGGATAAAGATTGACCCCAAAGCGTCTACAACACCTGCACCGGAATTAGATTTAATTACCCAATTTCGGACATTAGCCGCTACTTTGCCAAAGGGTTCTGATTCCCTGGAGGCTATCTTTGAACAAACGGGGCGGATTAATCAGTATGACCCGATTCAGGACTATCTCGTGCAGGCAGATTTGGCGTTAACTCATCGGTTAAAGTTGGAACCGCAACGGCTAGATTTGGCTTATGCTCTAGCTTTATCTAAGGTTTTGCAGGTAGATTCTCAGGGTGCGATCGCGGCATTACAACGAGTCGTTCAGCTTGATCCAAAAAATCCTTATGCTCATGCTTATCTTGCTTTCGTTTATTTGTATGAATGGCAAGGGAAAGCTGCCCAAAATGCGCTCAAGCCTGCCCTAAATCTCAACCCAAATCTGTCTGAACTTCAAGCTCTTTCTGGTATTGCTGCCTTGATGCAAGGGAATTTGATCAAAACATGGTATTTTCTGGATAAATTTGTAATTAGTCCTGAGTAGAATACTGAGAAAGAGTGAGTTTATTTAATTCGCTCATAATAACCGAGATAAATCAATTCCAGCTTCCCCCCATACTCCTGAATCAAGCTGAGTTGACGCCGATACAATCCACGAAAGGTGTTGGCAAATATCAGGGTAGCGATCGCGACACTCAACCCGGCGACGGTAGAAATTAAGGCTTCACTGATCCCGCCTGTCACACCCACGGTGGTTTGACCGCCAATATCGCCAATCTGTAGGGCGGCAAAGGCGTCAATTAATCCTAATATAGTGCCTAAAAGTCCGAGCAGAGGTGAGACACTAATGATGGTCTCAAATGCCGTGTTGAACCGCTTGAGAATCGGTAACTCTGCTTGCAGGGAACTTTCGAGGGCGAGTCGAAATTTCTCTGGAGTGGGACTTTTGAGTTCCAACGCGGCTAGAAAAATTCGTGCGATTGGCAGATCACTATTTTGTTCTAGTTTGAGAAAGGCTTCTGGAGGATTTTGTTGGTACAAGTGCAGCACCTCTCGCATCAGGCGATTCTGGCGCTGAGTGACTCGCCACCAAAAATTTAGCCGCTCTAAAATTAGCGCGATCGCTAAGATAGAAAGCACTAACAGGGGCAACATGACTACCCCACCCAAGGAAAAAAAGGCGTTTAATGACATGCAGCTGCTCAATTGTTGACATCCTCCCCGGCGTGTAGCTTGCTTCCCGCCGGGTACGCACGGGGATTCCCTACCAGTCGAACAACGACAGTTGAACGTACTCAAGGGTGGGTTGACGGCTCAACACGCACTGCCTCAGATGAGATCTTACACTGGGGAGGAGGGAATAGGTGATTGGGCAAATTTTTTTGTCTGTTGTTCACCCCACACCTTATACCCTACACCCTACACCCCTGTTTCCCCTGAATGGCTAAGGAGTATTGGGGATGCGATCAATTTGGGCATAACCACTAAATATTAGCTGTTGTCCCTGAGTTTCTAGGCGATTGATTCGCATCGTAACGCCATCAAGATTGAAGCGATCCAGATCCACCATATTATTCAAAATCTTATCCAGGGCATCGGTCAAGGCTTCAGATTTGCCTCGCAATTCCTCTGGAATAGTATCTGGTTCAAATTTAGAGTCTTTGAAGAGAATCCGCCGCCGCTTTTCTACAGCCAGAGTTGAGGTCATGCTAATCGGCACTAATTCCTGATCGGGAAGGTTAACTTTGGCAAAAAGCTGAATCCGGTTATTGGGAAGCAGCTTGAGTTGCACGTCAGTGAAGGAAATTGGCTGACCCCCAGTCAGATCCTCTAATTCGGGAATGGAAATATTTTCTAAGCGCTTTCTCACCAGTTCGGCTTTAAACGACTGGTTGATATCGGGTTCTGTTAACACGACTTGGGCGATCGCTTGGGTAGGTTGCTTCAGGTGAATCTGACCCTTGAGCACAGAACTGAAGTCCAAGGACACAGCGTCTGTTTCAAAGGACATCTCCTCAGTCCGAAACTCTCTACGTATCACCAAGCCTCGCCCCTCCATCTTAAAGCTGTCAATGCTACCCTGTAACAGTTTACTGGAGGGATTGCAGCGCACCGAAACCTCGACAGACTCACTGCGAGTAAAGAGGTGGCGAATCGTATTGCTGGCGACGGTATTGAGCATCCGTTCGCCCCAATCTGTACCAGACGGGTTGGTTAAACCGGCAAAGCCACCGAGCATAGTAGTCCTGTTATCCACGCGAGTTGTCTCTTTACATTTGTAACAAAATGTGAAGCCTTCAGCAATCTCACGGTGGGAATATTGATGAATATCCCGAATTTGCGACTAGCATAGACCCAGGGTTGACTTGGGGTCTAGCGATAGGAATAGAATTTCTGAAGTTAATGATTAGTTTTGGCAAAGGTGCAGGATTGATCACACCTGATGCAGTGGGCAACTTTCCACAAAACAGGAAATATTATTCAGACATTACCCCTGAAACTTTAATCACTCCTGTTATTGTACAGGCGACGGCTATAGATTCAATCATCCGTCGTAACTTTGTTCTGATTAAGGCAATAATGAAATCTTATCAATTATTTTCAAACCGTAGTCCAGGACAGTCAAAGTATTAGGAGGGGAGCATGTCAATCCGGGTGTTTGTCTACGGGACTCTCAAACCTGGGGAAGTCAATTATCTGCGCTACTGTGAGGGAAAAGTGTTAGCCGCCCAACCTGCGATCGCGTTGGGTCAACTGTTCGATTTGCCCCTCGGCTATCCGGCGATGATCCCTGGAAAGAGTCCGGTGCGGGGCTTTTTGCTGACGTTCACTGAGCCAACCCTTTTAACCGTCTTGGATAAGCTAGAAGACTACAATCCGCAGCGAAACCCAGAGGACAATCAATATTATCGACAACAAGTGACTATTTATGATCTGGCTCACCAATCTTTAGGACAGGCTTGGATTTACCTCATGCAACCTGAGCGAGTGCAGCGTTTAGGGGGTACACTCATTTCTTCCGGTTTCTGGAGTCGCACTTGAATGATTAATTATGAATACCCCATCGTCAGAAAATGGGGCATAAGGGGGAGATGCTTTTGTGTTTTCACAGCCAGCGACAGGAATTTCAGGCTACCTAACCAAATCAAGGGTTGAGGATAGCAGAATCAATAAAATTTTCCGCCGATGCACTTGTCGCCTTGGGGATTTGGATAACTGGACGGTTGACAGCAATCATCAGAGGCTCCGCCGCCTCTTCTGTTAGAGGAGTTTGAGCCAACCGTGGCATAAACTGACTCCCAGGGAGAATCCCGGAAAAGGCACTGACAAACATCGCCGCGATCGCAGCACCACCCCAAACCATCGTGTTCCGCATCCGGCGGCGATCAATGCGGGTAAACACCTGATTCGCCGTCTCTCGAGCGGTTACCTGATTTGCCGGTATGGGAAGCTGGTGCAACCCTTGGCGTAGCTTCATCAGTCGAGCATACAAGTGCTGGCTATTGGCATCCCTTGCCAGCCACTCTTGCACTTGATAGCGCTCAGCTGCTGTGACCTCACCATCAATATAGGCGCTGATGAGTTCAAAGCGATCGCGCTGTAGACTATCCATTTCTCTGGCAGTTTCTTGCCCTGAACCGTTATGAGCATCAAAATTAGAGTTCATTTTAGATCACCACCGAGTCTTCACAAGCGCTCAAATAGGGTACCGTTATCGTCTGTAGCATCCTCCCACACTGACTCTAGCCGAGAGAGGGTGTGGGCTTCCTTTGTCGTAATCTTGCAATTACGCTTAGAGGCATTTTATAGTGAGGAGATGCAAGCACCCCACTTTTAAAGTTGATCGGGTTGTCAGGTTTGGCTTTTACCGATAACTTGCCAGCTTTTGCAGCGTGACAAATAGTAGTTAAAAGTTGACCTTAGCCAGTGTAACGCAAGACTGGGGTTAACTAGTACACCCTTCATGGGATTGGGAGCAAAGCATTTGGGACTACTTTACCCAAGATGTTATATATCCCATCATAGAATGAACCAAGGTTTAGGGGAACAGTTTCCCCATTATAATCTGGAGACAATTAAGCCTCTAGATAGGGTTGCAGTTGAGATTGTAGTCTTGAGCGGGCACGAGCGATACGCGACTTGACGGTTCCCAGGGATACGCCTGTAATTTCGGCAATTTCTTCATAAGCCATCCCTTCAATTTCTCGCAAGACAATAGTCGTGCGGAATGCTTCAGGTAAGTCTTTGATAGCTTCTCGTAGCTGGGCGTAAAATTCCCGCGTTGCCATATTGTCTTCCGGACTTGGCCCATCAGCAGCAATTTCCCAATCCATCTCACCATCATTCATCTGACGCGGTGCATCCAGTGACAATGGCGGAGCTACCCGTTTGCGTTTACGCAGCTCATCATAGAAAAGATTGGTCGCGATCCGGCTCAACCAGCCCTTAAATTTGACGGGTTCATTGAGGCGCTTAATATTCCGGTAAACTCTAATCCAAACTTCTTGCGCCAAGTCGGGTCTGTCCTGCCAATCTGGAGCAAGATGGTATAAAATCTTCTCCACATGGGACTGATATCGGCGCAGCAGTTCAGCAAAAGCAGCCCGGTCAGGAGTAATACCGTCCTGACAGCGCAAAATTAAATCGTAGTTCGAGAGTTTGTCAGGTTGCACCGTCACATTATTGGGTGTGACCTCAACCGGTGACCAGGATAGAGAAATCGATTGGCTCATGGATGGAATGGGTGCTAGAACATCCTTACTCTCCACAGACGCCTGACTTCACGTAGAGTTCCCGCTCAGATTAGCAAAGGCTTGGTTGGGGTGAATAAACTAACTTTTAATTATCTCTATTCAAACCTACCAAATACATCCTCCAAACGGGTAGTGTTTCCCGTCAAGTCCTACTGTGGCATCTGGAAAAGCCTATCATCATTCTTCTAGAGGAAAGACATCCTATCCGGAAAAAAGGGTTTGGCGGTTTTTCCTGTCAAGTTTAAAGTGGTTTTGATAGGTTAGACTTGTCCCGGTGTGATACCCTCCTAAGCAATTATGGGCGGAACCTTCTCACTCAAAACTAGCTTGATGCTGCTTTGCTTTGGAGCAGCAGGATTATTATTGTCAGTGGCTTGGCAACAAAGTCAATCGATACCACTCCCCTCTGAGATTGCCCAATCGGTTCAGAGGACATTTCTGGATGGAGAGAATGAGAGTGACTTGGATTCGCCCCAGCCACTGGGGAAGTACGGTGAATGGATGAGAAAGCGAATGACGCTTGATTGGGGATGGGGAGTAGATGCGCCTGTTCCCTTAGCCGGATTAATTCTACCTCATCCAGGTTCTTCTGAGGGAAACGCGATCGCACAAGCATTACCCCTGACTCCCCATCTGAACCAGGCAATAGCCGCTCTGAATGTGCGCTTAGTGGTGGATTTGAGTGATGCCAAGGTGTATAGTTACTGGGGGGAGCAAGAACTCGCTAGCTATCCAGTTGCTGTGGGTCAACCGGGTTGGGAAACCCCTACAGGTAGCTTCAAGGTTCTCCGCAAGCAGCGTAATCCCATCTGGCGACAACCCATCACTGGTGATTTAATCCCGACTGGACCGGATAATCCCTTAGGCGATCGCTGGATTGGATTTTGGTCTGACGAACACCATCAGATTGGCTTTCATGGAACTAATGATGAAGATCTCGTGGGTAAGCCAATTTCTCACGGCTGCTTACGGATGCGAAATACTGATATTCAGGCGCTGTATGAACAAATTCAAGTTGGAACGCCTATCTTAGTACGGAAATGATTCGTCATTGGTCATTGGTCATTCGTTAGGGAACAGATTGACATCCTCCCCCTGCTCCCCCTGCTCCCCCTGCTCCCCCTGCTTCCCCTGCTCCCCCTGCTCCCCCTGCTCCCCCTGCGTCTCTATTGACTTTTGAGATCAGATTTGGGTTCAAAGTTGGGGGCGTAATCTTGGAGTAAGGAACTCACCTGCTGGAACAAATCTTTGCCGCTACTTCTACGAATCGCTTGGCGTTCAGAGCCAAAATCAGGTCGATGCAGATTTTGCGTGATCGCGGTATTAACTTGCTGAGTTATCAACTCTTGCAATTCTTCTTTGGCTCGTTGACGTTGGTATTTTGCCCCTTCTTCTGTCGTAGCATACAGAGGGGGGAGTCGATTCAGAGCATAGGCGGCGATATCACCCACATCCAGCACTTGGTCAGTGGTTGCTTCAATTTCCGCCACTTGCGCGATCGCTTCGGTGAGTACCAACTCCTCCATCACGTTAATGAACTGCTTGCGAGGAACGGCGACAACTTCACCCGTCAACAGCGCTCCCATCAGGCGATCCAACGCCATATATTCTTCGATCGAAAGCTCTGATGCTGTATCACAAATACGTCCAACCTCAGTTTCCATGACTGGGGTTAAGTAACCATCTTGCAGAGCTTGTTCTACGATTTTTTCAATACTCATGGTAGTTGGATTGTGTTGCCCATTCGTCGCTCAGATCAGGGGAGACTTACCAGAGTTTACCATGAAGTGACATCTCCTACACCAACCTGCGTACAGGTGGTTGTGCTAGGCTTCGCAACCAATCCGGCTATCGCTATTGAGGCGTTGCACTTTAAGGACTGGATGACCCTCAGCCCTGTTTTTGATATTTATAGCTGCATTATGATCGCGGTCAAGTCTACAACCACAATAAGGACAGTCTGGAGTGCGAATATGCCGCTTTTTAGGTACTTTCTCGTTGCACTTGGAGCAATCTTGTGAAGTCTTATGAGCGCTTACAGAAACAACCAACAAACCAGCTTTTTCGGCTTTATTTGCCAGTATTTACAGAAAACGATTTGTTAAACCAACCCCACAAGTGCATAAGATTCGGGAAAACTTCAGAAAAACTTAAACACGGTTTTATTCGATACCTTCAAATCTCCAGGGAACTGGATCTACGGCAATGCCATGAACATACAGTCCCCAGTGCAAATGCGGTCCGGTAGAAGCCCCTGTTGATCCCACTGTACCAATTCTTTGACCGGTTTGGACAAAATCTCCTTGTTGAACGTCGATCTGATTGAGGTGCAGCATAATACTCAATACTCCTTGACCATGGTCAATTCCTACTGTATTGCCATGCACCTGAAACCCCTCGGATTCTCGTCCCACTAACGCCACTCGTCCGGCTGCGGGTGCAACGACAGGCGAACCCGTCCCGGCGGCGTAGTCAACGCCTCGATGATAATAATCCTCAGCGAATACTCCGTTATAATAACGACGCACGCCAAACACCGTAGACACTCGACCCGCATTAGGTTTAAGCAAAGGTCCATTCCAGAACTTTTGGGGCGTCACCAATGTTTTAAACTCAGCAACCCGATTGAGTTCTAGTTCGGTGGCGGCGCGGTTGGCGCCACCTGATAGTCGGATGCGTTGGGTAGGAAACGAACGATTTCTCAGGGATACAGCCAGGTTCCTCACCTCACCATCCCCAGTCACCTGAACTTGCAGACTTCCAGGTTTATCCAGAGGACTGGTTGGGAGTAAGGCGCGATAGCGATTAGCGGCGACAGGAAAGGTGGGATAGGTTTTTTGCCCGATGGACACCCTAGGCGGTTGAGTCGTGGTTTGAGTTTCAATCATCACAGACAGCGTATCCCCTAACTGTGGACTTTCTGGGGTTACTCGCACTTGCAGCGCGATCGCAGCTTGACTCTTGATCGCCAAAACTGTTGCTATACCTACAGTTAGCGATGTAGTCCACCGTCCTTTGATCCTCAATGGTTTGGCAGGGAAACGTCGCGGAGTGACCGGAGGCGGTTGACTGGGAATTCCTGAACTCTGGGTGTTGAGTCTGGCTTTTTCAATGTCTTCAACCATTTAGCGTCTTGAACCTCAATTCAAACTGTTACCACAAAATAAGGCGATCGGGTAAGTTCCAACCGTTGAACTAAAATACATGATATCTGGAAATGCCAGTTTATTAAGAGGATGTCACATGAGCGTTATCCTGTCTGAGTTCACTCTGGCAAATTTCAAAAGTTACCGTGAAGGACGACTACCCCTTGGGTCGCTGACTGTCCTAATTGGTGCGAATGCTTCTGGCAAAAGTAATGCATTAGAAGGTTTGCGCTTTCTGTCCTGGCTGGCTCAAGGGAAAAAACTTTCCAGCATTCGATATGAGACAAACCGTTCTGATCGCATTGTTCGAGGTCGGATCAGCGATTTATGTTATCAAGAAGAATCAAGTTTTACTATCGGTTGCCAGCTCGATCGGACTGAATGGAACGAACTCACCCTGACTCTCACTGTTCGGGATGGCGATCTACATATCAGTAGTGAGCGAATAACTGGAGCCTCAGATCAAGTACTCTACGATTTGGATAGACCTTCTCAGGGTATGGGAACGGATGTTGATGTGGCTTATAACAACTTTGCCAGAGGACGAAATAAGCCCCACATCACCTGTAGCGATCAGATGGCGATATTCGTTCAACTGGACAGCCCTGCTAGTTTTAATGCTAAGCACAAAAAGTCTCAACAGGTTATTCCAGAAATCGTCCGTAACTATCAACGTGTGTTGGAGAACATTCTGTTTCTCGATCCCATTCCGGCAAGAATGCGCGAGTATAGCTTCAAGACGGATAAGCGATTGCAAGGAGATGGCAGCAATCTTTCCAGCGTACTATTTCGGTTATGGAAAGGTAATGCTAGCAATCAACAGGCAATTTTAGATTTTATCCAGAGTCTCCCAGAACAGGCAATTTCCGGATTGGATTTTTTGATTGGACCCAGGGATGAGGTAATGGTAAGCCTCACAGAGACATTTGGGAACATCGAGCGCCCTTGTGAAGCTGCCTTATTATCGGATGGAACCTTACGGGTACTGGCAATTGCTGCGGCTATGCTTTCTGCCACTGAAGGGAGCCTAGTGGTTATTGAGGAAATCGACAATGGGGTTCATCCTACCAGAGCTGAACATTTACTCGCCAGTATTCGGGCAATCGCTGAGCGCCGTAACTTGCGGGTACTCCTGTCCACCCATAATCCAGCGCTGATGAATGCTTTGCCCGATCGCGCCCTCGGAGATGTTGTCTTCTGTTTTCGTGATCCACAGGACGGAAATAGCCGTCTGATCAGACTCGGAGATATGGATGAATTTCCGGGTCTCGTATCTCAAGGTCCACTGGGGCAGTTGGTCACAACTGGAGTCGTTGATCGATTTATTAAATCACCGCACACTCCTGAGGAACGAAAACAGCGAGCAATGGATTGGCTTGCTCGTTTGCAGGGGTAGGGCGAATGAGCAGCGTTTGCCTGATTGATACCAGCATATTTCTCAACTTGCTAGATGTCCCCAACTGCAATGAATCAAAGGAAAAAGTAACCGAAGATTTTAAGACTTATGTGGAGGCTGGATGTACCTTTCTCTTACCCATGGTGACAATAGTTGAAACAGGTAATCACATTGCCCAGAATGGTGATGGCAACATCCGTCGAACCACAGCTCAACGATTTGTTGTCGCTGTTAAAGCCGCATTTTCTGGTGAAGCACCTTGGCAACCTGTCGTTTTTCCCGATATGAAAGAGATTCTCTCCTGGATTGAGGAGTTCCCCGATTTTGCGGGTAGGAACAAAGCTCATAACAAACCCGAAGGAACAAGTTTTGGGGATTTGAGTATTATTCGGGAATTTGATAAGGCTTGTGACCGTTTTGAGATGAGTGAAGTTTTCATCTGGTCTCTCGATAGCGATTTACAGAGCTATCACCAACAACCTAGATAGGGTGAAGGTCGCCGAGTGACGAGGAATGGCTCGATCCGCCCGTTGACTCCAAACCCGGTTTTTTAACACAGAATGTTGCTGGAGTTAACAAAATGTTGGAAATCTTAAGAAAATTTGTATCCTAGAAGGATATAGCACTTTAATTTTGATAACGCACCGGTGCAAGAAGACTTCCGACTGATTATCGACTTCGTATCTGTTCTGGCGTCAGCAGCGGCTGGCGGACTCTTGGCATCCTCATGCCGTCAACCCCCGCTCTTGGGCTATATCGTCGGGGGGATGATTGTGGGTCCTGCGGGTTTGGGTCTGATTAAAGAGGTCATCCAAATTGAAACCCTGGCTCAGTTTGGTGTGGCATTTTTGCTCTTTGCCCTAGGGGTGGAGTTTTCCCTGGCGGAACTGAAAAAAGTGCAAAAGATTGCCTTAGGTGGTGGTGGACTCCAGATCGTCCTGACTATCTTAGTCACCACATTAGTCTCTCTGGGTATGGGTTGGGTCACGTCTCCCGCCCAAGGTGTGTTTTTGGGAGGAATTTTGTCGTTGTCGTCCACGGCGGTGGTTCTCAAATGCTTGATGGAACGCAACGAAACCGAAACCCCCCACGGGCAGGTGATGCTAGGCATTTTGGTGGTGCAAGACTTGGCATTGGGGTTAATGTTGGCGGTACTCCCGGCTTTAGACCAACCCACTGAAGTGATTGGCATAGCCGTGGGACTTGCCCTATTGAAAATTGGTCTATTTGCAGCGGGTGCCATCGCTGTAGGGATATGGTTGATTCCTTCGTTATTACGATTCCTTGCCCGTACTGAAAGCCGAGAGTTATTTTTACTTGGAGTTGTGGGTTTATGTATGGGAATTGCCCTGTTGACGGAAGAGTTGGGACTTTCGATTGAAATGGGGGCGTTTGTCGCGGGGTTAATGATTTCCGAGGTGGAATATGCCGATCAAACCCTAACTTATGTCGAACCTCTGCGGGATGTCTTTGCTGCCCTATTTTTTGCGGCGATTGGGATGCTAATTGATCCTATTTTCCTGTGGAATAACCTGGAATTAATTTTGGGATTGGTCTTGCTGGTTTCGGTGGGTAAGTCTTTAATTATAACACCAATCGTTAAACTATTTGGCTATCCCTTAAAAACGGCAATTCTGGCAGGTCTAGGGTTAGCTCAAATTGGGGAATTTTCTTTTGTGTTAGCTAGTGAAGGGCAAACCTTGGGACTGGTTTCTCGCCCGGTGTATCTTTTAATTTTAGGAACAACGGCGGTGACGTTAATTGTGACACCGTTTCTGTTACGATTAACACCCTTAGCATTGAACTGGTTAGAGAATTTCCCGCCCTTAAAACGGTATTTTGAACCAATGGATGCTCCCAAAGACATATCCGTGAATAGCCAACAGCTAAAAGACCATGTGGTGATTTGTGGGTATGGGCGCAGCGGTAGCAATTTAGTGCGACTGATGCAGGAACATAATTATCCGATTTTGGTGGTTGAGCAGTCAGAGCAGGTAATTGGGCAATTACGAGACGCGGGAATTCCTTATGTTTACGGTAATGCGGCTAGTTTACATGTTTTGGATAAAGCTGGGGTAGAACGGGCAAAATCCATGGTGATTGTTTTGTCTGATGCCATGAGTAGTCGGTTATGTTTAAAGCGATCGCTAGAATTAAACCCGAATTTAGATATCGTCGTGCGGGCGAATAAGGATCGGGATATCGAACTTTTGTACCAACTGGGGGCGCGAGAGGTGGTGCAACCAGAGTTTGAGGCGTCTTTGGAGTTAGCGACGCATTTGATGTCAGGAATTGGTGTACCCAATTGGGTAATTCAGCAGGAAATGGAAAAAATTCGCAGTTCTCATTATCTGGATTTGCGCCCCGAACAACCTCAGTCTCAGATTGCCCGAGATTTGCGGGCAGCGGCTGAGATGATGAATAGTAAGTGGTATGACTTGCCAGAGGATTCTCCGCTGACGGGTATGACGTTAGAACAAGCCGATATTCGCCGTTTGACTGGGGTTAGCTTGGTGGCGATTCGTCGGGCTGAAGGTGAGGAAATCGATTATCCCGATTCTGGGGCGACTCTGGAGGAAGGCGATCGCCTTTTGGCGGTGGGTGAACCCGATGAACTGTCTGCGTTTAAGAAATTGGCAAAGGGAGAAATGACAAATCCTGCCACCAGCAGTCCCTGTCAATGGGTGTTGATACCTCCAGAAAGTCCCGCCCATGGCAAAACCCTGTCCCAACTCCATTGGCGGCGTCAATATGGGATTCAGGTGCAAGCAATCCGCCGAGAAGGGAGGTTTATCCCTTTTCCCGATGGGAATGCCGAAATCCGAGAGCAAGATCACCTGTTATTGTGTGGCGGAAGTTATCCGCTAAATCAATTACAGGACTGGTTAGCACCACTCCCTGATAGTAGTGTCGCTGATGTCCCGGTTCATCAACAAATTCATGATGTTAGCTGATGCGTAGACTATTCGGCAAATTCAAAGGGATTGTCAGCACTCTCCGCCGTTTGGGTACTCGCCACGGCAGACTCTTGGCGTACTTGCAGGGATCGATTTACGCCACCGCCTCCCTTAGGCTTGATATAGGCGATCGCATGATGCCAAATAATAATCGGCTGCTCCTGTTCATCCAGAAGACAGATGCAGGATTGATCTTGCCAGCGCAGTCTGCCCATGAAGATTTCATTTGTCATGAGTTTGAGTTCAACCTCTTGGGCGTCTCGAATCAAGCTTTGAACTTGACGAACACTAGGTAGATTGGTGGACAATTCACTCATAATTAGATGGTTAAGCTGGAGACGATAATGGCGATTGAATTTACAAAGTACCACGGTTTGGGGAATGACTTCATTCTGATTGATAATCGGTCAAAGCCAGACCCGCTAATCACTTCAGAGCAAGCCGTGCAGTGGTGCGATCGCAACTTTGGCATCGGTGCTGATGGTGTGATTTTTGCCCTACCAGGACTTGAGGGTACTGACTATAGTATGCGGATTTTCAACGCGGATGGCTCAGAACCGGAAATGTGTGGCAATGGGATTCGTTGTTTAGCTCAGTTTTTAGCCGATTTACAGGGAGTCACCGATTCAACGGAGTATCGGATTCATACTTTAGCTGGGGTGATTACGCCAAAACTGGAAGGAAATGGCAAAGTTAAGGTGAATATGGGTATGCCTCAGCTTCTGGCATCTCAAATCCCGACAACCTTGGCTCAAGCTGATCAAAAGGTGATTGACGTTCCCTTAGATGTCGGGGGGAAGGTTTGGCAGGTCACTTGTGTGAGTATGGGCAATCCTCACTGTATTACGTTTGTGGAAGACGTGACGGCTATTCCTTTGGAAAGTATTGGTCCAAAGTTCGAGCATCATTCAGCCTTTCCCAAACGGACAAATACCGAATTTATTCAAATTGTGCGCCCCGATTATATCAAGATGCGCGTATGGGAACGGGGGGCTGGAGCTACCTTGGCTTGTGGTACGGGGGCTTGTGCGGCGGTGGTTGCTGGGGTATTGACTGGAAAGTGCGATCGCGCCTGTACGGTGGAACTTCCTGGGGGGTGTTTGGATATTGAATGGTCCCAAGTTGATCAACGGATTTACATGACAGGACCCGCGCAGCGAGTGTTTACGGGTACGATGGCGTGATTGCTGGCGCTATTGCGGCGGGCATGGAAATACTTGAGCAGCTTCGTAGATACGATGAAGCAGGGGGAGCTGGGGTTGTAGAGACGTAGCATGCTACGTCTCTTAGCTGGGGGAGATGTTAGCTGTTGGCGTTATTTCTGCCTTCTTGCACTAGATTTCCAACTACACTCAGTCGGGGCGGGTTTAGTTACATCTTTTGTGAGGTAAGAAACGGTAATAGTAAAACCCGCCCCTACACAAAATTTAAATTTTGATTCCTCATACTTTTGCCGATCAAAACATTGTAATCTAGCCCATCCTTCCTAAAAAAAAGGACTAGGTGCAATGGGTTTATACTCAACATTCCAGAGTAATAATTCAGTTAGGCTTAACTGCTTGAAGGCTTCTGTGGTATTAAAGCTAGCAAAGTTTTTTTATTTCGCTTTTTGGCATTTATTTTTGGCATTTGACGACATTTTGCGCCTTCCTGATCAAAAAAATACGCTTCACTATTCAGTTATTCTCTAAATATCCATTACCCGGAAATTAGGAGTATACTCAACATAGATTGATTTTAATCTATTTTAGACTTAATCCTTAGTCCCCTAATGACCAGTCACCGGGAACGACTATTATTCAGCAAACATGAGTGTTCTTTGCCCTCAATTACACCAGCGACTCGCCACCCCTCTGAAAATTGGTTCGTTTGAAGTTAAGAGTCGCGTACTCCAATCCCCTCTGTCTGGTGTCACGGATTTGGTATTCCGTCGCCTGGTGCGCCGCTATGCGCCGGAGTCGATGATGTATACGGAAATGGTACATGCAGCCGGATTGCATCATGTCAAGGGTTTATCCAAAATAATGGATGTTGATCCGAATGAAAAGCCGATTAGTATTCAGTTATTTGACTGTCGCCCCGATTTTCTGGGAGAAGCCGCCCAGAGAGCCGTAGCCGAAGGTGCGGATACGGTGGATATTAATATGGGATGTCCGGTGAATAAAATTACCAAAAAGGGAGGGGGTTCATCCTTACTGCGAGAACCGGAAACGGCGGTGGCGATTGTACGGGCGGTGGTGGAGGCGGTATCTATCCCGGTTACGGTGAAAACGCGGATTGGCTGGAGTGATGATGAAATTAATATCCTCGACTTCGCCAAGCGTATGGAGGATGCGGGGGCGCAAATGCTAACCTTACACGCCCGTACCCGCGCCCAAGGGTATAAGGGTGAGGCGAAGTGGGAGTGGATTGGTAAGGTTAAGCAGATTCTGTCTATTCCGGTTATTGCTAATGGCGATATTTTCTCGATAGAGTCAGCCGTGAAATGTTTGGAACAGACGGGGGCGGATGGGGTGATGTGTTCGCGAGGAACGTTGGGGTATCCGTTTTTGGTGGGAGAAATTGACCATTTTCTGAAAACGGGGAAACGACTAACTCCACCGACGACGGCGGAACGGCTAACCTGTGCTAAGCAACACTTACAGGCTTTATGGGAGTATAAAGGCGATCGCGGCATTCAGCAAGCCAGAAAACATTTAGCGTGGTATACTAAAAGTTTTGTGGGAGCCAGCGACTTGCGAGATCAGCTTAGTCGCATTGATACTGTGGAACAGGGGGTGACGTTGATTGACAGTGCGATCGCGAAGTTGTAATCTAGGGATGATGGCAAGCCCAGGTCAGTCCTGTCTCACCGGATAAGGAGACAGGTTTGATTCCTTATGAACTAATCGTTACTATGGGAGCAGTCGTTAAAGTATTCAAATAACTGTGTCCAGCGGTACCAGTCGCCTCTAAAATGACTAGGTTGATGCTTATGTGTCAGGGTTAGTCAATCGCAGCCAATAATTGTCAAGACGGTTAAAGTGTTTGTGCTAATTTCATGAGTGAAACCGTCCAAGTTACCTTGGAATTACTCACTGGTCGAGCAAGTGTCGCCTAAGCGAAGTTACATAGTGATGAGCATCGCTGATGGTTTCAATAGGCTAATTTTGTTAGAGATTGAATTGGATGATGATCATCATCCATTAGTTACTGTACGCTAGAAGGAGGATATAATATGACCCAAGTGGTTGTAGGCGAAAATGAAGGAATTGAGTCAGCGCTGCGCCGATTTAAGCGGCAAGTGTCCAAAGCAGGAATTTTTGCAGATATGAAGCGCTTGCGTCACTTTGAGACGCCGATTGAAAAGAAAAAGCGCAAAGCGGTGGCTAGACGGCGTAAGCGCAGAGTCCGCTAAGGGATTTTTCAATTTCTTCTCATACAAACAGACATCCCAATTGGGGTGTCGTTTTGTATAGTCGCAAAAACCATAAAATTAACCTCATCCCTACTCGGCTAACACACTTGGGTAGGGATTCCGCTATTTGCTGAGTTAGCTTAGCGGTTTTTGACACTTTCTTCAGCTTCTCTTTTCCTGTTCCCTGCCCCCTTGTTTTATAATAAGCCAACAAAATGGAGGGGTCCTTGACCACTAATTAACTCCAAAACTAAAGCCAGAAAGCCAATCATCGCCAAACGACCATTCCACACTTCAGCCGCCGTTGTCATACCCCATTCCCAACGTTCTTGAGGATACATTTTAACTTTTTTGCTGGGACGTACAACTTCAGCAAATGTTCGTGGCGGCGTGTTTAAAGCGTCTACGACTAAGGTGGCGAGGGATTCAATAAAAACGGGATGGGTATTGAGGGCTGGAACCCGCTGGAAGTTGTCAATCCCGGCTTCTTCTGCGATTTCCCGATACTCAATATCAATTTCTTGGAGGGTTTCAATATGTTCAGAGACAAAGCTAATCGGGACAACTAGCAAGTTTTTGACCCCTTGATTCCCTAACTCTTTTAATGCGTCTTCAGTATAGGGTTGCAGCCATTCCACAGGTCCCACCCGGCTTTGATACGCCAGGGTATGAGAGTTGGGACGGTTGAGCGTCTGCATAATTAGGGCTGTGCAATGCTCAATCTCTTGCTGGTAGGGGTCTCCAGCTTCTGTGACATAGCTACTCGGAACACCATGGGCGCTGAAGAAAATATGAACGGCGTCAGGATCATCAAACCGTTGCAGTTCCACATCAATTAAGTCCGCCATGGCTTGCAGGTAGCCCGGTTCTTGATACCAGGAGGGAATAACCGTGTATTCAATTTGGTTGAGTTTAGCATCATTCTGCCAAAGTTGTTCCAGAAGCCGGAAACTGGAACCACTGGTACTGATGGAAAATTGCGGGTATAGGGGTAAAATAACTAATTGTTCAATGCCATCGCGTTTGGCATAGGCTAGCGCTTCTTGGGTGAAGGGATGCCAGTAACGCATACCTACATAGATATTCGCCTCTTGCCCCTGCTGTTTTAACTTCTCCTGTAAAGCTTGGGCTTGGGCTTCAGTGATGTGCCGCAGGGGGGAACCCCCACCAATTTGGCGGTAATTCTCTTGCGACTTCTTTGCCCGCATTGTCGAGATTAACCAAGCCAGGGGCTTTTGCAGCCAGGAAAAGGGCAGGCGAATAATTTCGGGATCGGCAAATAGATTAAACAGAAAGGGGCGGACATCCTCTAAATTATCCGGTCCACCTAAGTTAAGTAATAATACCCCAACACGACCCATAGCGATCACGGCATTCCAAATATTTCATATTTGTTACTGATTTTAACAATATATGCTGGTAATGGTCTGAGTTTCCCGGAAAAAATCTAGAATCTTGATCCTAGCAGAACCATGGCAACCCTATTAAGACCGTTAAGCTATAAGTATCAGTGGCTCTATGACACCATTTCTCGATTAGCCGCCACAAGCGTGGGTGGAGAACGGCGATTCCACCATCTGCCTTTGCAAGGTTTAACAATTGACTCAGAAACGCAAGTGTTAGACCTGTGCTGTGGCGGGGGTCAGGCTACCCGCTTTCTGGTGGAGTATTCCCAGAATGTCACCGGACTAGATGTTTCACCCTTATCACTGCAACGTGCCGAAAAGAATGTACCTCAAGCCAAGTATGTAGAAGCCTTTGCCGAGGATATGCCGTTTGGCGAGAATCAGTTTGATTTGGTGCATACCAGTGTAGCACTACATGAGATGCCGCCGTCAGTGTTGCAGCAAATTCTCAAGGAAGTGTATCGGGTGCTTAAACCGGGTGGTGTGTTTACGTTGGTGGATTTCCACAAGCCGACTAATGTTTTATTTATACCGGGAGTCGCCCTGTTTCTGTGGTTATTTGAAACGGAAACGGCTTGGCAGTTATTGGAGACGGATTTGGTGGGATTGCTGAAGCAGACAGGGTTTACATCCTGTGAACAGCGTCTGTATGCGGGGGGAAGTTTGCAGGTGATTCAGGCGAAAAAGTGAGTAGGAAAAGCATGGTTTGTAGGGGCTCACTTTCACTACTATCGTTTCTTCCCTGACCCCAATATAACTAAACCCGCCCCAATCAATTATAATTTTTCCTGGAGTTCAGCGACTTGGGCTTCTAAGTCTTGAATCCGTTCCTTGAGTTCGATGACTAGGGTGGCTAGTCGGTCAAACATTGGATCAGATGATAAGACTCGCGGCGGGGTTCTGGGAGGGACTGATGGTGCTGGCGCTGGTGGGTTGGGACTACGATTTGGGCTGGGAACTTGCCGAGTGAAGGTAGCAAACTGAGACTCGATGCGGTTGATTTGCGATCGCAACTGGAAATTCTCGGTTTCTAGGCGAGAGATGCGTGAGGCTAAAGCGGCGGTGGATTGGGCGGAAGTTAAAGGGGGAAAGACAAGAATTCCTATAAGGAATGCTAGGCAGATTATACCAACTTTTTTAAGCATGATTATTTTGGGGTAGTGGTAGAGCGATCGCGAATAAGCTTATCCCACTTTCTATGTTGCCAAATTCGACAACCAAGTATATGTTTGCCTGGGGAATTTGAGATGGACAAGGTTGAGATGGGCGTAAGCGGATTGATTCAATAAAATTAGTCGGGACTTCTGTCCAATTTGCTTCCCAGTGAAGGGCGTCAAGTTCAATATGGGGAATGGCAAGACGTTGGCAGAGTTGGCGGGCTAGGGTAGTTTTGCCGCAACCTGATGTGCCGATAATGGAGATGCGTTGACTGTGAAACATGACCAAGTTCTTAGTTTGGATGAAATCCGAGAGGGGGTAGGTGTTTTTCTAGGCAGGTTTTATTTTAGGGCTGTATTCCTTATGTGGTATGGGTTTAAGGGATTTTGCGTCACATTGAGGTTCTCGGAAACGCTGAAAGTATTACTGGGATTGGGTTTTAGTCGGTTGGCTCCAAGATTTATCTTGTCGGCTGAAGCCGGAAATGATAGATTAAGTAAAGGCTCTCGGATCTGTACATTGAAAACTAAATAGAGCAAGCGTTTCTGAGGCGGGCAGTTGAAACGCCCCTGAATCCCTATCAGGGATTGAAACAATTAAACAAGCTGGGCGAATAGAATTCGCAGCTACACAAACAAAGTCCGCCTTCGCGGACTTACAACTTGTACTTTATCGGAAACCAATAGAAGCAGGTTTTTACCTATAAACGCGATTTATAACTACTAGGAATGATTTAATTAATCAGTTAGCCATTAATTCCCAAGTAGAAATTATTGATTTCTGGCGATGGTGAAGCGGCTGATTTTTGATGTAGTTAGCTACCTGATCAAGATTATCATGGCTAACACTGAATGCGCCGTAGCTGCCTTGCCATTTGAAGAATTCCCCTGGCTTGATTTCATGGGTAACTAAATGAGAAGAACTTCCTTTAACTTTTTTGATTAAGTTGGAAACCGCTAGAGTAGGGGGAAAACTTATTAATAGATGTACATGATCTTCAATACCGCCCAAGGCAATAACTGTACATTTTAGCTGTTGGCATTCCCTAATAATTGCTGCATAAACTGCCTCTTGAATATCACTCGTAATCAAAGGCAATCTATTCCAAGTTGCCCAAACACAATGGAGATACAACTGCGTGAAATTAGACCTCATATTTCTTGAACCCGCCCTTTGCTTCGCTCAAGGGTAAACTCCGGTGGGTTTGGTTTTTGTAACCATGATTTCTAATTGCACCTAATATCATGTCCGGTCTTGGCATAATTTTACATAGAATTTGCTCTCATTTTTCTTGAACTCTTGAACCCGCGCAGGCGGGTTTTGTTTGTGTAGCCGCGATTTCAATCGCCCCTTTGTTTGTGTAGAAGCTGAACCGAACCATCGCCCTCACGTCGTATACTCGGCATTAATCTTCACATAGTCATAACTCAAATCACAGCCCCACGCCTGACCCGTACCCGGCTCATTGCCAATACTCACCGAAATTAAAACAGTATCCTCTTTCAAATACGCCCCACTTGCGGCATTTTTCAAATAAGCACTCGCTGCATCTCGGTCAAAGGGTAAGGGTTGACCCTTGTCCATTAGCACAAAATCCCCCATCTGAATCCGCAACGCTTCCTGGGAAAAAGGGACACCCGCACGCCCCGCCGCACCTGCAATTCTCCCCCAATTCGGATCACGACCAAATATGGCAGATTTAACCAGGGATGAACCCGCAATTGTCCGGGCAATTTGACGCGCCGCTTGATCATTGGGTGCGCCTGTGACTTGTACTTCCATCAAACACGTCGCCCCTTCTCCATCCCGTGCGATCGCCTTGGCTAAATGTTGACATACCGCCGTCAGCATCGCTTCTAACTTTTGGGCATGAGGTCCCATTTCCGTAATCGCTGAGGTGCGAGATTGACCATTCGCCAAAGCAATGAGGGTATCGTTGGTACTGGTATCCCCATCGACGGTAATTTGATTAAAGCTTTTATCCGCCGCCCGACTTAACATTTTTTGCCATAAAGGTGTAGAAACCACCGCATCACAGGTAACAAACGCCAGCAGCGTTGCCATATTCGGGTGAATCATCCCTGAACCCTTGGCAATTCCACCAATCCGTACTGGGCGATCGTCAATCGTGGTTTCCAAGGCAATGGATTTTGTCACTAAATCCGTGGTAATAATCGCTTGGGCTGCAGCATCGGAACCCACTTCTGATGCTGATTCCACCAGTTGGGGAATTCCGGCGAGAAGAGTATCCATGGGAATACGCTTTCCAATCACACCCGTGGAGCCTAATAATATAGACTCTGGAGAAATGTTCAGGGCTTGTGCCAATGCTTTAGCGCAGTCCAAAGCATCCTGCCATCCCGCTTCCCCTGTTGCCGCATTCGCTTGACCCGAATTCACTAAAATAGCACGAGCGCTGGCTTTTGAATGCAAACGCTGACGACAATAGGTAACTGGTGCAGCACAAACCTGATTTAGAGTAAAGACTCCGGCTGCGATCGCCTCCACATCAGACATAATCAATGCCAAATCCGGCAGCCCTGAAGGCTTAAGTCCAGCCACTATTCCAGATGCTCGATATCCTCTCGGTGCTGTGACGCCACCTGTAATTTCCCGCCAATCTGACATGATGCTTCCCCCTCAACTCGTAATAGTAGTTCGAGTAGCGATTATATCAACTCTCAGGGGGTCAGTAATCGATGAATTTCACCTTTTGTGCTGTAAGTCTGTCCTACAGTCTTTGATTGAGCCTTGAGAGGATGTCATAGACCAATAACAAATAAAAAAGAGAGCCACTCAAAGGACTCTCCCAATTATCAGGGTGCATCTATCTGTCACACTATATCATTTTTGGAGTTAGGGGTGTCACCCCCTTTTCTAAAATTTTTGCAGAACCTAGCCTAGGTTCGTAGTCGGTACACTTTGTATCATCAGCACTTCCGGGCTTAGGATCAATCCTTAAGTCAGTGCCATTCGACTTAAGGCTGGTGGGCAATGCTCACCCTACGGTATATCAAAGGTTTTGGTGATCTCACACTGTTTATGTCAGTGCCATTCCTCCTAAGATAGATGTTCTGACCCAGTTTAAAATGTGAAAGTGAGGGAAATCAGAAGGAGAATCGCTATGGCTCAATTAAACCAACAAAAATGCGAAGCTTGCACCAAGAATTCATCCCCCGTTAGCCAAGAAGAGATCGCCCAACTTAAACCGGAAATTCCCGACTGGAACCTAATTCAGCCACAAGGGGAAGCCCGCTTAGAACGCTCTTATGAATTTCCCGATTTCAAAACAGCGCTCACCTTTACCGACAGTGTTGGTGAAATTGCCGAGGAACAAGGACATCACCCCGCTATTTTAACCGAATATGGTAAAGTCACTGTAACCTGGTGGACTCACGCGATCTCCGGCTTACACAAAAACGACTTTATCATGGCGGCAAAGACGGATGATATTGCCAGTGAGATGGCGGACTGAGGTGCAGGGGGCACAGGGACGGAGGGTGCAAACAAATGACAAATGACAAAACAGCCCCTTCCCACCTAGAATGAGACGAATCAGGAGTTCCCTAATTTTATAATCATCGAAGACCTATGACTCATCGCCCTATTATCCTCGGTATTGTCGGTGATAGCGCTGCTGGCAAAACAACGCTAACACGAGGAATTGCACAAATATTGGGCGAAGATGAAGTCACAATCCTCTGCACCGATGATTACCACCGCTATGATCGCCAGCAACGGGCGCAAAAAGCGATTTCAGCCCTCCATCCTGACTGTAACTATTTGGATATCATGCAGCAGCATCTGAGTCTGCTGCGAACTGGACAATCAATTCTCAAACCTATTTACAACCACAACACCGGCACCTTTGAACCACCGGAGTACATTCAACCCCGCCGATTTGTCATTGTTGAAGGATTACTCGGTTATTCCACTCGCTTAGCGCGTGAGTGCTTCGATGTCAAGGTCTTTTTAGCACCACCAGAATCTCTGCGGAGTGAGTGGAAGATTAAGCGGGATACGCGCAAGCGGGGATATACGGAAGAACAGGTACTGGAACAGTTGAGACAACGGGAAGTGGATTCTGAAGAATTTATCCGTCCCCAGCGTAAGTGGTCAGATATGGTGGTCAGCTTCTATCCCCCTGACGAGTTATCAGAGGAACAGAGTGATTTAATGCTAAATGTGCGGTTAGTCCTCAGACCGACGATTCCCCATCCAGACTTTACCCGACTCCTGAGCCCCAGCAAATCCCATCTAAGTACAGCCATTCGCCTAGAATTAGACCGAGATATGGGTAAACCTGTAGATGTTCTGGAAATCGATGGTCATGCGACAGAGGAACAGGTACGGGAATTAGAACGGATTTTATGTAGCGAAATTCCTTACTTGGGTAAATACTGCACATTAGAAGGTGATCCTGATATCGGTAAGGTGACGGGAACTACAGGGGAAATACTCCAGAGTTATCCCCTAGCTTTAACCCAACTGTTGATTACTTATCACATGCTCAAAGCCGCTCATATTTATCAGTCCAGTGAACCCGCGTTAACTTAACTCGCTTTTTATCCAAGGGTTTGCATAGAGGGCGACCCGACCCAATTGAGTGGAGTGGTATTGTTAATTTATGCAAGCGGGTCGCCCCTACAGATAAGAATTGGTTAGGAACTAGAAATCAGCAAAGGTATAACCTACGCCGAGGATGATACCGACATCGGTCTGATCTTCGATAAAACCAATATTGATTGACCCATTGGCGACAAACGATCGCGACAAGGGTACATCCACACCCCCAGTGAGTAAGAATCCGATGTTGTCATCCGCATCCGTTGACAAGGCGATACCCCCGCCTAAAAACGGGGCGAAGCGGATGGGTTCAAAGGGATCGACGCGAGGAATGACAAAGTCGTAAGTGAGCGGTACCATAAAGACGGCATCATTGCCAATGATCACACTAGGTCGCAGGGATAGGTTACTAGACAATCCGATTTTGCCATTTATCACAAAACCAGCATCCCCTAAACCCGTCTCACCACCCCCATCGTTAGCGTTATCGTCATCGTCACCTTCGGTTAAACCAATGTTGACACCAACCCCCACATAATTGGGAACCCGATCAGGTCCTCGGCGGATATCCAGATCGGTTTGAGCCAGAGTCTGCGATTCATTCAACACGATTTCTGAGTCCTGAGTCGGCTGTAGGGTCAGCGAATCAGCCGATGAGGTCAGGGTTTGGGGGACAGGTTGAGTTGCGAGAGCATCGTCTTGACGAGTGAAACTCTTTAGAGATGAGGCTTGAGCTTCCGAAACCCTTGGATTTACCGAACTCTGGGTTGCTGCTGGATTGCTGGGGAGTCCTTTACTCCACGATACAGAAGGAGTCGGCGATTCTACAGTAGCACTGGGTGTAAGTGTAGCTTGTGAGAGTGAAGACTCAGCCGGAAGATTGACCGCACCCTGAGTCAGTGCGGGATCACCCGTCAATCGGTTAACCCAAGCATTGGCGGGTTCAGCCGTCCCCTCGGTGCGTACCTCAGCCGCGATGGATTCTAAGCGAGTCAATGATCCGCCCTGACTGGATACTTGAGCGTTAACGGGTAACCCATGGTTACCCATGGCGACTATCCCTAAACCCACGCCGTAAGTAGTGGAGCGTAAAAGATGATGTTTCAAGGTCACTCCTCAACAGAAAATTCAAAGGTTGAAATTAGCAAAGCCGATTTGCTTATATTGTCTAGGATTGCCCTTTCCTAGCCACTAAGTCAATATACTCATTGCGTTTACGACCTTTTGAGAAATAAAAGGGAGAAGGTCTTGATTTTGACTATGAGTTTTGCTTTCAGTAAATACAACCAGTAGATAAGGTAAAATAGACGGGATCTCGATGTAAGCCGCATCATGTCGCATTGGGGTTGAATACCCGGATTTAGACCATAACTGAGCCTCTGGTGGAAGACCACCGCCTAAGAATCCTGTAATCTGATTATGGGGGTTATCCTGGAGAGTGGCTGGGTTCAGGCTGCGTTTTAGCAGGCTCATCATCAATTGCGATCGCACTCCAGAAACCGCCACGCCACCAACGATACTATGGAGTAGCCGTGCTGTGGCATTCGTGGTTAACATATTCCGATTTTCCATCAATGTTCCCATAAATCGCCGTTCCCGACCATAGGGTCCATCACTCCAGGTTTTTTGATTGACGTTAATTGATTCTAAGTCTTGCCAACCGAGAGATTGAAAGTAACGATTAACGATATTACGTTGTAGTTTCCAGGTTTCCAACGGACCAGGGGTTAACTCTGGACCACTGGTTGTCCCACTCAAGACATCGACGACTAAACTTAATGCATCATGGCTAGAGTCAACAATCATATTCTGAATCCCTCGATTCAGTTCATCGGATTGTCCAACCATGGAAGTTTCTAACCATTCTTGGATGGCTACCAGATAAAATAGGGCAACCAAATCTGCTGGGTAAATTCGCTCAACACCCCGATAACTAAAGCCTCGGACTGGATATTTCCAAAATTCATCGGAAGAAAGCGCCCCTCCTGTATTTACGGGGATGGGGGGATCATAGACAATCCAGGTGAGAGCGATTTGATTGCGGGCGAATCCAGGAAACTCTAACCAGGTGGCTTCGAGAATCTCTGTGCCAATTTTTTCGAGTTGGTCGTCCTTACGAAAGAATGTCATAATCGGGTCTCAACGAGTTGTGTCAACTCTTGCCAATATGGTTGTATTCCAAGAATTATGTCACGAACCCAACGCTGACCGATACGAGCGGTACAGCGTGGGCTTGAGAGAAATCTTGTGCCTTCGTGATTAGCC